>NZ_JAXAVW010000012.1:0-244183 GCF_033949945.1 Lentzea miocenica | reverse complement strand
TGTTCACATGCCTTTCGCATGCTTCAGGGGCCGTCCGGGTGATGGACCCAGGCGAGCGGGTGATGCGGGTCAAGCGCGCCTTGTTCATCCCTACCGTGATCGTCATGAACGATCAGTGGGCAGGGGAGGCACCTTTGCGGTGGCGAGCGCGCAGGAGGCGGGGCAGGCACGCCCGCGAGCCCGCGCCGTCATCGCAGTCACTCCTGCCCGCAGTGCTCGGCGTCGTGCTGCTGGTGTGCCTGATCCTCCTCCTGCTGACGTACCTCTAGCGGGACTGCAGCGCGTCGAGCGCGACGGCCTGAGCGATCACGAGCCGGCGGTCGACGCCAGGATCCTGGATCGGGACCAGGTAGTGGTCGCGGACCCAGGTCTTCTTGTCGACGCTGAACACGGGAGTGCCGTTCTCCGTGGTGAAGTCGAAGTGATACCTCATGGGGAACGGTGCTTCTCCGACGATCGGGATCCACTGCCACAGCCGGCGGAAACCGGCGAACCACTTGTTGCGCTCAGCGCCCGTCGTCTGACCCCAGCCGGGCTGCTCCAGGTGCCACGTCGACCGCAGCAGCGACTTGGCGAAGTCCTTGCGGAACGACCCGATCGACTGCCCGTTCGCGTCGGTCACGTCGTAGCCGCTGCCCAGATCGAGCGCCTTGCGGGCGTTGAACTCGAACAGCACCTGGCTCTTCGACGAGTCGGTGTAGACCGTGATCCGTTCCTTGATCTTGAACTTCTTCTGCTCGGCGAACCCGACCAGCTCGCCCGGCTCGCCGGCGTTGTCGACGAAGACCTCATAGCGGTTGGTCATGAACGTGACCTTCTGGTGCACGTGCAGGACCTGCACGTTCTGGAGACTCACAGCTCACCTTTCTTCGTAACCCTTTTCCAGGGGCACGGGCGTCAGGCTCCCGGTCGGGAACCGCCGCTCGTTGCGCTCGATCTTGGCGAACGCGGCCTCGACGAGGTCGACACCGAGCTTGTCCGCCAGCCTGGTCAGGTAGTGCATCACGTCGGCGAGCTCGTCCCGCACGTTCCAGGCGAGTTCTGGGTCTTTCATTGCATTCTTCGCCTCATCGGGCGTCAGCCACTGGAAGAGGTCGGTGAGCTCGCCGACCTCCGCGGACAACGCCATCACCAGGTTCTTGGGGGTGTGGTAGCTGTCCCAGTCACGGGCGGCGGCGAACGCCCGCAACGCATCCCTCAGGTCCACGAGATCACGCTCACTCATGCCCCACTGAGTACCACGTGGACGAACGAGCAAGGATGGCGGCCGATCAAGCATGGATCGTCCGCGTCAATGTTGATTAGCTCTAGTCATGTCAACATTGAGCGAGATCAAGCCGGCGACCGTCCTCGTGCTCGGCGCCACCGGCAAGACCGGACGCCGCGTCACCTCACTCCTCGGCCCCGCGGCGCGTCCGGCGTCGCGCTCGTCGGCGACGAAGTTCGACTGGTCCACTCAGGACACCTGGGAACCCGCCCTCGTCGGCACCACCGCCGTCTACGTCGTGCCGCCGGACAACCCCGCGACACTGGCCGAGTTCGTGCCGCTGGCCGTGAAGTCCGGCGTCACCCGCCTCGTCCTGCTGTCCATGCGCGGCGCTCCCGAGGACGACCCGTTCGAAGCGGCGATCAAGGACTCCGGCGTCGAGTGGACGATCCTGCGCCCGACGTGGTTCATGCAGAACTTCGACGAGGACCTGTTCGCAGAGCCCGTGCGGCACGGCGAGCTCGCCGTGCCCGCAGGTCAAGGCGTCCACCCGTTCATTGATGTATTGGATATCGCCGAGGTCGCCGTTGCGGCGCTGACCCAGCCCGAGGGTGGAAACAACCACGCAGCGCAGACCTACGAGCTGAGCGGGTCCGAGTCGTTGTCGTTCGCGGAGATGCTCGCGCGGATCGTCGAGGTGACCGGCAATCCCATTCTGTACACAGACGTCGAGCCGGACGAGTTCGCCGCCTCGTTGCGCGGCCTCGGCTACCCGGACGAGATCGCCGACCTGGTCACGATGCTGCTCGTGCGCATCCGCACGGGAGAAGAAGCCCATCTGTCCGACGGCGTGCAGCGGGTGCTCGGTCGTGCGCCGCGGACGTTCGCCGACTACTTGGGCAGCAGCAGCTTCGTCTGAAGACCGCGCGTGCCCTCGTTGGTGATGACCGCTTCGCAGAGTGCGCGGCCCGTGCGTGCGCGCCACTCTTGCGCGACGTCGCAGTAGCGCAGACCCATCGCGTAGGTGAGCTGTCCGATGCGTTCGCCTTCGAGGAGCACCTCGAGTGTGTGTTCGCCGATGTGGCTGCCTTGGGTGATGCGGCAGTCGCGGAGCTCGGCGATGACGTGGACGGGCGTGCGGCCGTTGACCACGCGGTGCAGCACGTGCTGATGGGCTTCCTCGCCCGTGACGTTGACCTGGTGTTCGGCGGGCAACGTCGGTGCGGTGCCCAGGGCCTCGTGGTCGAGCAGCAGGAGCCGCGGGGTGCCGAGGTGCAGGTGCACTCCGTAGTAGCGATGGCCGCCGCCCATGATGCGGGCCGGGCACGAGCCGACCTCGCCGCGTTCGGCCAGTTCGACCAGCAGCGGCCGGTAGTCGGCGGCCTGGTCGCCACGCAGGTAGCCGGCGGTGATCGCGGACCCGTCCCCGCGCAGCAGGTCGACCCGCACCGCTTGGTCGTCGTGCCGGTTGGCGGTTTCCGGCACGAGCACGGCGGTGGCGGGGATGGCGTCGCCGAGCTCGTACGCCGTCGAATGCCTCGCCACCTCCGCGATGGCGTCCTGGTAGTGCGACTCACCGACGATCGCGACCCGCCCGGCCGTGGACAGGCGGCGGATGCGGGAGCGGGTGCGCGTGAGGACGATCTGCTCGGGCGCTTTGTGCTTGGTGCCCATGAACATCAACGCGAACAACGCGAGCCCGATGACGAAGCCCAGCGGGCCGAAAGCAACGGTCAGAACCAGCGCGAGCACGGCAACGGAGATCAGGACTGCGGCGGGCGAAGGTTCTGTGCGTTGCTGCATCGTCATGTGGCGTCCTCACGACTCGGCATCCCGTCACTCTCAGTGTCGGGTATGCCGGGCGATGCGTTTCACAAATCGCTCGTTTGGCCTAGTATAACAGGCTGGCAACTCCATGTAGTGACCGGACTGTGACGCGGGTCGGGATCCTCAGCCATCGGTGGCCGCGGATTTTCCTCGGCGAGCTTCTGCGTGGCGCCCATGGACGCCCACGCGCGTGCCGTGCCGTAGGACACGCCGCCGAAGAAGAGCACGCCGATCAGGAAGCCCCAGCTGTCGGTGAAGATCCGGAACACCGCATAACCCGCCATCGCCGCGGTGAGGACGCTCAGCACGAGCATCGTGTGGTGCGTTCCGTGCTTGACCTTCTTCAGGTTGGGCGTCATCGACTGCTTGCCCTGCAGATCCCACAACTTCTTGGCGTTCGACCAGCGCGTGCTCTCCAACGCCGGCCTCGGGTCGGGCTTGGCGCGCGCCTTCGAGCGTTCCACGACGAGCCGCGTCGCCTTGTCGATGTCGTCGACCGGCAGCAGCCACTCCTGCCCGCCACCGATGACGCGCAGCACCGGCCCCGGCGAGATGGTCAGCTCACTGGTGTTGCCGAACCGCCACTGCGCCGCCGTGCGCACGGCCCCCGCCTCGACGTGGCTGATGCGGTCGAACGGGATCGCGACGCGTCCGACCGGCGACTCCGCGTGTCTCGGGGGCGGCAGCTTGTCGAGCAGCAGCCTGCGCGACTGCACCCGCAGTCTTCCGCCGCCGCGCAACCCGATGGCGACCTCGACAGCCGATCGCCGGACGTCCCCTGTGACCGGCCACGACACGACCTTCGCCGCGATCCACGCGAGTCCCCATGCGACCGCCGGCGCCGCCAGAGCCAGCAGTGACCTCTGGCCGCCGGTGAGGACGCCAACCAGCGCGACCGGCACTGTCGGCAGCAACGCGATCCTCGGCCACGCCACTGTCATCCACCAGAGGCCCGCGAACAGCAGGAACGCCACCGGCACCGGCCAGAACCCGTTCAGGTCGGTGAGGTGCTTCATGAACTCGGCAACGAAGTCGAACTCGTCTTTCCTGCCGGGCAACGACGTGCGGAACAGGTACGACGACATGGTCAGGTACGCGAACGGCACGCCGGCGTAGCTCAGCACGATCAACGGCAGCGCCACGAGATAGCGCAAGAACGTCATTTCCGGTCCCCCAGGTTGATCAGTGGACCAGAGTGAGGCGCGCGCGTCCTCTCGGTCCTGGTTCTCCGCCGCCCGGCAGTGCCGTGAGGACGAGCCCGAACACGAGCCCGTTGAGCTCTTCCAGGCCCAGGTTCAGCTCTTTGGCCACGTTGAGCGGTGTCGTGCCGTTCTCGCGTAGCACCCGGAACACCTTGGTCAGCAGCTTCGAGGTCTCCCGGCGCGGCATCGTGCCCTGGGCGCTGTCGAAGATGAGCGTCCTGGCCGCGAACCGCTCCTTGGCCACGTGCCAATGCCGGTGGTCCGTGCCGCGCAACTGCCCCCGCGGCATGAGGAACTCGGCGGCGAACTCGTCGGGCTCGTCGTGTCCGAGCAGGACCGCGATCTGCCTCGTCGCGTCGAACCTGGCCTGCTCCGGCGTGGCCGTCGGGCTCAGGAACACGAACGGCGTTCCGTTGTGCCAGCAGGAGAACGCCTCCTGCTGCGAACAGTCGACCGGCAGCGAGAACACCCGCACACCATGAGACTCGAGCAACTGCACCATGTTCGGCGCCGGCCCGTTCTGGAGCCGCCAGGCCGCCCTCGTGCTGCTCGGCGACGTCCTGGGTGGCGGCAGGTTCGGCTGGGGAAGCACGAACAGGCGCTCCAGCCACCCGTTGAACTCGATCGCCAGCTGAGCCGCCGCACTCGCCTGCACATCGCGCGGCCCGTTCTGCGGCCGCGGCGGTTCCGGCGCCGTCAGAAACGCCTCCGGAAACCCGAGCGCCCCGGCCAGCGACTCGACGGTGGCCGCCTTGGGCCGCCGCTGCCCGCGCTCGTACTCGCCGATGGCCCGCGCCGACACCCCGGACTTGCGCGCGAGCTCGGCCGCGGTGAGTCCGCGCCGGGTGCGGGCGAGCGTGAGTCGCGACGGGGTGAGCATGATCCGGCCATTGTCGCTGCTGCCGTACCGCGCTGCCACGCGGGTCTCGCTGGGCAGGACGAAGGACGCTGTTGTGCGTGATCAGGTGGACGCATCCGGTGTGGACGGCGCCGATCTGCTGCGCGTCGACGGGCCTGGTCCGACCGCGAGTCGCGGTCCCGCCCGGCTTTTGTGCACCGGCCAGACTCGCGCTCGACGCGACCCGCTGAACCTCCACCACCTCACCGCCGCAACGCGATAGGGAAGTCCACCTCCTCCGGACCGTCCACATTGGGTGTCCTGCGCTGCGGAAACTCCATCGGCGGCAACACGATCCGATGCGCCCACCGCTCAATGATCTGATTCTGCGGCGTGGGCTCCGGCTGTGACACCTCCCGCAACACCACAAGCCGATCCTCCAGCTGCAACGGGTACGTGACCAGGAACCACAACTTCAACCCCTCGTTGCGCGCGTTCTCGAACAGCGCGAACTGGTCGTGGTCGTTGTCCCGCATCATCGCCGCAATGGCAGGCCCCTTCGCATAGTCACTGCGCAATGGCGCGTCCGGCGACCCCGTTCCGCGGTTGCCCTGAAGCGTGCCGAGCAGAATCGGCCGCGCCGGATGCCGAACCAGCCCTGCGTTCCAGTGGTCGAGCCGCTGCCACCCCTCCGCCGCCAGCAACTGCCGCAACGTGCCCACCCGATGAATCCAGTCGAGCAGCCCCGGCGCGTTCGTCGGCCCGAACGGCGGCGATGCGGCGCGGGCGTCGATACCGGCGGCGATCGCGCGATCCAGGACGGAGAGGTGCAGGCCCAGCTCGGCGAGCTTCTCGTCGGCGCCGGGGGTGAGCTTGCGGAAGGCGGCGTTGGTCATGGGATCGACGGTAGCGACGGGGTCTGACAATTTTCGGCGGCATTGTGTCCGGCCGATCAAGTGCCTGCGGTTGTCACCCGGAGGTGGTATTCATCGTTTGGGGTGGATTGTTTGGTGACGACCGGTGAGGTGGGCGTTGGGGCAGACGGCATATGTGTACGTGGGGAAGGAGTCCGCGGAGAACTTCGGTATCGGCAAAGATCGCGGCGTCTGGGGGTGGGAGACCTCGGTGCTCAGTAAGAGCGCCAACCGCGATGACGCGGCGTCGCTGCAGCCAGGTGATCTGCTCGTGCTCGGGCACAAGGCTCCCGGCGGGCCGCGCATCGCCGAGGAGAACTGGCGGCAGGTGAGCATCGAGCAGGTTCTCTTCATGGAGGTCACCAGGCCGTTGTACGACTCGGCCGACGTGGTGTGGCCGGACAGGCCGTATCCCCATCGCATCGATGTCCGGTTGGTCGACGCCAGGCGTCAGATCGGCGTCGACGAGCTTGGTCATCGCGGAATGGACGCGCTGCGTCTCTCGGGTTGCCGGCAGGGCGCGCCCATCCTGTACCCCGGCCAGGAGGTCGTTGAGCTGCTCGGCGAGCCGGAGCTCGAGGACATCGACGAGGACGACCTCGACGACGAGTTCGAGGGCGAGGTCAACGGAGTCGCGTTGACGACCGTCCGCCGGGAGCAGGCGTGGCTGAAAGCAAGGGCGTTCGGCAGCGCACCGATGGTCACGTGCGATCTGTGTGGTGAGAGGTTGCCGAGAAAAATCGTGCGGGCCGCCCACATCAAGCGCCGCGCCGACTGCACCGAGGCAGAACGTCGCCGCTGGCGGAACAACATCCTGGCCGCCTGCACACTCGGTTGCGACGACCTGTTCGAGCACGGGTTCATCTATGTCGACGATCGCCTGCGTATCCAGGCGGGTCCGCAGGCACAAGGTCTCGAGAGCGTGCTGGCGTTCATCGACGCACGGCTCTCAGGACGGAAGGTCAGCGACCGGAACGGGTTGAGAGCGCCGATGTTCGAGGCTCACCGCCAGCGGGTGCTCTAGGCGGCCACCGGCGTGAGCTGGTGCAGCACGTCGCGCGTACCCAGCCGCTCCTGCGCCCACTCCACCACCGAGCTCTCCTGAGCGAACAGCACGATCTGCCGGTCTTCCGACAACCGCAGCAGCAGGTCCAGCACCGCGCGCGTGCGAGCGTCATCGGCCTGCACAGTCACGTCGTCCAGCAACAGCGGACACGGCTCGGAAGCCAGGTGCTGGGCGAGGGCCACGCGCAGCAGCAGATAGACCTGCTCGGCTGTGCCCAGAGACAAACACGACGCCTGGTGCCACGTCTCAGATGCGGCACACACGCGCACGGTCAGAGATGACGGATCTACTGCTGCGTCGACGTAACGGCCGTCGGTCACCAAAGGCAGCCAGGTGCGGAGGGTTTCCTCGAGAGCCGGGGCGATGGTGCTGTGGACCTTCTCGCGGGCCGCGGTCAGGTAGCGGGAGGCCAGGTCGATGGCCTCCACCTGGGTGGTCACCTCGGCCAGGGCCACCGCGGCGGTCTGCACGGCCTCTTCGGCGTCGGGGACGCTGGGCAGGCCGCGCACCAGTTCGCTGACGGTGCCGGCCAGCGAGTCGCTCGACGCGGCGAGGGCGGGGTCGACCGGGTCGCAGGCGGCGTAGCGGAGGGCGGTTTCGATCAGTGAGGCGTGGTGGGTCTGGGCTGCGGAGAGGGTGGTTTCGAGGTCGTTCACCGTGCCCTCGGCTCGCAGCGACTGGAGTTCGGTCCACGCGTTGCGTTCTTCCTCGGCCTCGCGCAGCCGGCGGTCCCAGCCGCGTTGCCACTCGGCGATGGCGCGCATCAGGTCTTCCGGGCGTTCGCCGTGGCCACCGATCGCGGTCACGGCCTCGCGCAGCTGATCGAACGCACGGGCGTGGGTGACCGCGGCTTCGGCGACGGTGGTTTCGGCCTGGCGGCGGTCTTCCAGTGCCTGCGCCAGAAGTGGGCGTTGGGCGGCCATCAGCGCCTGGCGGGCGCGGACCTTGCAGTCGGTTTCGTAGTCCACCAGCAGGTCTGGGACGGACATCGCGGCGTCGGTCTTGCCGCGTGCGGCCAGTTCCACGCGGACTGCCTTCTCGGTGCGTGCGACCTCGCAGACCAGGTCCGCCTGCACGGCTTCCCAGGCGGCGCGGTTGGCCAGGCGCCACAACGTTTCGCGGTCCGCGGGCACGCCGAGCGACGCGCACGAGGCGACGGCCTCGTCGTGGACGCGCACGGCTTCCAACGCCACCGCGCGCTGGCCCTCGGCCTCGGCCAGTTTGCGGTCCGCGATGAACAGCGAGCCCCGTGCCTCCGTCGCCAGAGCGGCCTGTTCGGCGGCGAACGCGGCGGCGGCGTCGCGCTCAGGACCGTTGCCGCGGGCCAGGGCGCCGCCGACGCCGGCCACCAGTGCGGCCACCAGGACTCCGGCGGAGGCCAGTTGCTGGCCGGTCAGGAAGAGCAGGACGCCCACCAAGGTGGTCAGGCAGCTCAGAGCCAGCAAAGCGTTGCGCAGGAACGGGTTCGGCATCGCGATCTCCTGCACGTGCGCCGCTGCCACGTCGGCCTGGACCTGGGCGCGGGCCGTGGTGGCCGCTGCCTCGTCCTGGCGCTGGCGGGCGTTGTCCACCTCGATCGACGCGGTGGTCAGGCGGGCGCCGGCGGCCGGGTCCAGGCGCGTGGCCAGGCCGCGCAGCACCGAGGGTTCGGCGGTGGTCGGCGGCGAGGGCCGGCGTGCGTCGTGCGCGGCGGCAACGGCGGAAGCGGTCTCGTAGGCCGTTGCCACGACACGGAGTTCCTCGTCCAGCGCAGTCTCGCCGACGGGAGGGTCGGGGAGGGCTTCCAGTTCGCCTTCGAGCGTCGACGCGGAAGGTCCGGTCAGCGCACGAGGGGTCGGCGCCGCACGCCACGCGGCCAGCGCACGGTTGACCATGTGGGTCAGCTCCTCTTGTGCGGCGAGGCCGGACGGTGGCGAGTCGCCGAAGCGTTCCTGCAACGAACTCAGCCGCGCCACCCGTGCGCGCAGCTCGTCGAGCAGAGCCGTGTGTTCCTGCACGGCAAGGCGTGCGCGGGCAGCGGCGGCCGATCGGGCCTGTGCACTCAACGACAGGTACCGCGCGTGTTCGCGACGGGCCACGGCCAGGTCGGTTTCGGCCTCGCGCAAGCGGTTCCTGGCGTCCTTCAACTCGTCTACCGGCGCGGTCAGTCGTTGCAACGCCTGTTCCACCGTGCCGTCGGTGCCCGCGGTGGCGGCGGCACGACGCAGGTGGTCCTGCAGGCCGTTCGCCGCGTCCAGCACGGTCAGCAGCTGCGCCTGATCCACGCACGCGGTGGCGGCGAACGACGTGCGGTCCAAGCCGATCCGGCGCGCGACGTCCGGGCCGGAGTCGTCGTTCAGATCGCGGTCCACCGCGACGACCTCGCCGGACTCCATCGACACCATCGCCGCCACGCGCCAGGACTGGCCTTGCCACGGACGGTGCCGCGCGGACGGTTCACCGCACAGAGCGGCGCGGATCGCGGCGTGCCAGGACGACTTCGCGGACTCGTTCACGCCCGACACCACGGTCAACCCCGGCGCCAGCGGCAACGTCCGGTCGTGCAGCGGCCCGAAGGCGTGCGCGGTCACCGACTCGATCCTCATCGTTCCTCCAACGCCCGCAGGCCGGCGGCGAGCACGCGGCCGCGCAAAGCTGTGTCCAAAGACGGATCAGCCAGCACGTCCCGCACGAACTGGCCGCGCACGGTCCGTTCCGCGGCAACGGAATCGAAGTCCAGCAACGGAAACGTCTCGGAGTGCTCGGCCACCAGCCCGAGCGACCGCGAAGCCGACACGTCGAAGATCTCGCGTGACACCGAACCGTCGTCGTGCACCGTGCACAGAACGGCCCCGCGCTCGCCGGTCTCGTCCTCGGTCAACGGATCCGGGTTGCCGGGGAACGTGTAGCGAACGGCGTGCTCCGGCGTGTGCACGTGCCCCAGGAACGCGTGGTCCAGCCCGGTGATCGCGACGTCGTCCGGCGCGGAACCGTGACCCAGCGCCAGGTTCACCCCGCTCCGGTTCACCGCGAAGCCGTCCAGGAAGTCCCGCGCGGGGCCGGGCCCGACGTGCGCGGCACCCCACAGCGTGACGCCGTCGGCGAGCTCCACGGGTGTCAGCGACTGGGAGGAGAACACGTGCACGTTCGGCGTCCAGTCCACCTGCTGGTAGACCGACTGCGGCCCGTACCAGTCGTCGTTGCCCGGCGCCAGGAACACCGGCAACGAGCAGTCGAACGACGACTGCAGAAAGGAAGCCGTCGAAGGGGAGCAGCGATCGTGCTCGTACAGGTCGCCGGCGCAGAGGACCGCGTCGACGTCCGATTCCTGCGCGAGATCCACGATGCGGCCCAGCGTCTCGCGCAACGCCTGGCGCCGTGCGGGACCCGCGCTGGGAAAGCGCGTGTCCAGATGCAGGTCCGCGAACAGCAGCAGTTTCACCGGTGCCTTCAGGTGAGGTCGATCGTGCCGGACAGGGTCAGGTTCGGCTGGAGCGCCTCCACGACCATCGCGGTGTCGGCGTGCCAGCCACGCAGTTCCGCGACGGTTGGGGTCAGCTCGTAGCCGTGGTGCCGGATCGCGCGGCTCAGCGCGTGCCACAGCTGGGTGGCGTCGTGCGCCACGTCGGCGTCCACATGGGACGGAAGGCTGATCAGCAGCGCGTGCACCGGCTGATCGGTGTTCTCGGCGCCGCACGCGCGGGCGACCGAACGTTCCACCGCCGTGCGCAACAGTTCGGCACAGCACCGGATTCGCACGCCGTCGAGTTGGTCGGGGCGCGACAGCAGGTTCGCCACGCAGGTCAGCCGGTCCTGCACGTCCGGGGAGAACTTCATCGCTGCAACCACCCCGCGAGCAGTTCGGTGTCACGGATCAGCACGTCCAGGTCGCCGCCGTCGCCACCGACGCGGCACGCCTGCAGCAGGTCGACCGCCCACGACCCGACGACGTTCTCCAGGTGCGGCAACAGCTTCGCCGGTTCCCCGAGGTCGTCGAGCACGGCCAGCGCGAGCTTCTGCCTGGTCGTCAACGCGCACTCCAGGACGCGTTCCACCTCGGCGTGCGCCATGCCGCGGCCGAGTCGTTCGCGGCGGAACCGGGCGTGCGACGCCGCTTCCAGGGCCGCCCGGCAGCACGACGCCACCAGCTCGGCCCGCAGTGCTTCCGGCAGGTCCTCGTCACCCCGCATCGCGCGGGCGTCGTTCAGGCAGCGGCCCACGGGATCGTCGGACATCCGCACCCGCACGACGGACTCCTCGCTGCGGCAGACCTCCCAGACCGTCGCGGGAAGCCTGAGTCGCCGCAGCGCCTCCACCAGCCGTTCGTCGTGTGTGAAGACCACGACCTGCCGGGTGAGGCCGACGTCGGCGAGCACCTGCGCGAGTCCATCCACTTTGGACGGGTCCATCGCCTGCACCGGGTCGTCGATCACGACGAACCGGAACGGGCTCTCGTCCACCATCGCGCGCGGCAGGAACAACGCGAGCCCCAGCGAGTGCAGCTCGCCCTGGCTCATCACCGCCAGTGCCGAGTTCGAGACGCCGTCGACCGACACGTCCAGTTCGACGTTGCGGGTGCCGCCGAGCCGCACCGCGCCCAGGTCGACGTTGCTCTGCTGACGCAGCCGCTGCCAGATCCGCTGCGACTCCTTGGCGAACGGCGCGATGCGCTCGGACCGCAGGGTCGCCGCGGTCTTGCGGATCCAGTTCTCCGCCTCGGTCACGTCGGCGAGCACCTCGGCATCCGCAAGCGCTTGCTGCGCCTGGGAATGCCACTCGAACAACGCGAGCGCCATCGGCCGCCACACCAGGTCGCGCCGGTCGATCTGCTCTCGCGCAACGGATTTCAGCTGGTCCACAGCCTGTACGAGGTCCGCATACCGGTCGAACAACTCCTGCCGCAGCCGCACCGGGTCGTCGATCGAGAAGCAGTCCTCCCACGCCTGCCAGGCCTGCATCGAGGCCGTCGTGTCGAGGACGTCCTGCGCCTCCAGCAGGACGTCCGGCATCGGCTGGCACAACGCCCGCGCGGCCGCGACCGCCACGTCGAGCCGGTCCGCGGCCTCGTGCAGCTCCGCGGCGGCCTTGGTGAGGTGCTCGGCACGTTGCCTGGCCTTCGACAGCCACAGCCCGTCGAGCCGGCCCAGATCGCACACCGGGCACGTCTGGCCGCCACCGGACTCCTGCAGCTGGATCGCGAGCCTCAGGATCTCGCTGCACCGCAGGGAGTCCTGCGCGTTGTCCGTCGCCAGCACGGTCACCGCGCCGAGCGCCAGGTCGAGGTTCTCGCGGCACCTGTCGATCTCGTCGTCGGGCGGCAGCGACAGGTCGACGATCTGGTGCAGCAGGCCGGTTCCGCCGCCGACGTCCGCGCCGAGGGCGAGATCCGCGATCGCGTCGAGGTCGGGGGAGTCGCTGCCGAGCAGTGCGGCGGCGCGCCGGGCGCGTTCGTCCGGGGACGCCGCCAGCTCCGCGCGCACGCGTTCACGCCGGTCGTAGGGGCGGGCGACGATCTCGGCGAGGCGTTTGCGGTGCTCAGCGAGCGATTGCTGCGCCTCGGTGATCGCTTCCAGGCCTAGAAGGCTGTGCAACGCCTCGTAGAGGTCCTCCGGCTGTGCGTCGAGGACCGTGCTCAACTCGCTGTAGGGCAGAAACGGCCGGTAGGTCTCCAGCACGTCGTGCCATCTGCGGTCGTCGAACGGCCGGCCGTCCTGTGTCCACTCGCCCTGTGCCAGGTCTTCTTCCGGGGTCCAGCGTCTTCGGATCGTCGTCCGGTTCGCTTGCCCTGCCTGGACGAGTTCCAGCTCGACGAGGGTGTTGTTCTGGTGCAGGTTTCGCCAGCCCTGCCGCCACACGTCGTGCCGCGAGCGGGTCCAGCGCGCGTTGTAGCCGGTCAGCGCCAGTTCAGCGGCCTCGGCGAAGCTCGACTTGCCCGAGCCGTTGCGTCCGGTGACGACGGTCAGTCCGGGACCCGGTGCCAGCGGCAGGCGGACCTGGGGACCGATGCCCCGGAAGCCGCGCACACGGATCTCCGACACGAAAATCCCCTGTCCGGGGCCGTCCGTCCTCTCTCGCGGCGTCTCTTCTCGCGTCGGCACGCCGTCGAGCGCGCGTTCCAGCGCTGCTTCGCCTCGGCACGCCGCGAGCACCAGTTCCGCCGCACGTGGGGTGAGATCGTCTTTGGCCAGTCGCCCGGCCATCAGTTCGAGTAACCCGGCTTCACCCGCCACGGTCACATTTCCTCCAGCTGCCACCACTCGATAGGGCGGCAACTTAGGTTCCAAATGAGACCTACTGGTGAGTACTCACACGATCGGGTGGTGTTACATAGGGTGACTAAAGTAGTTCGCGCTCGTTATGGACCCCACACCTGCACGCCCCGGATGACGAAGTACGCGTCCGGCACGTAGGTGCCGTGCTTGGGGTAGGTGGTGAACTCGGCCTCGGTCGAGCAGTTCTCGCGTTGGTAGGCGCTGATGTCCCTGCTCAGACGGTTGGCGAAGGACCTGCCGACGACGGTCAGCGGGATGCACTCGTCCGGGTTCGCGGACTCGAGGTCGAGGCGCTGGACGGTTCCCGTGTAGTCCGGTCCGGTCCAGACGCAGAACTCGCCCTTGTCGCAGGCCTTGTCACTCTGCGCTACGGCGATCCCACTGGACGCAACCGCTCCCGCAGTGATCACCAAGGCGGCGATGAGGCTCTTCGTCGACATGGGCGCACCTCCGTCGAAAGGAGTGTGCGTCCGTTTGGGTCAATCGGCCAGACGATCTTGGAGCAGCTCCCGCAGCGTCACCGCGTCGCGCGGGGCGTAGGCCTTCGCGTCGTTGTCGAAGTAGACGAACACGTCGCCCTGCTTCGCCCAGCCGCGGACCTTCTTGGCCCACATGCCGAGGCTCTCATCGGTGTAACCGCTGACGTAGAGCTCGTCGTGCCCGTGCAACCGGACGTACACGAAGTCGGCGGTGACCTCTTCGATGAGCGGGTACTTGCCGGCGGCGTCCGCGACCACCAGTGCGATGTCGTGGCGTTTGAGCAGGTCGACGAACTCCGGCGTGTTGTAGCTGTCGTGGCGTACTTCGAGCGCGTAGCGCATCGGGCGTTCGGCGTCCGTGGTGGTGTGGGCCGGGTCCACGCGGTGATCGTGCCGTTTGGCTATTTCGACGGCTTCGGTGGTGGTGCGGGGTAGTGCGTCGAAGAAATGTGTGAGCAGGTCGGCGTCGAACTGCAGCGTGGGCGGGAGCTGCCAGAGGATCGGGCCGAGCTTCGGGCCCAGGGCGAGCACTCCGGACGCGAGGTAGTTCGCGAGAAGCTCGTGGCCGTCCTTGAGGCGCTTCATGTGCGTGATGAAACGGCTGCCTTTGACGGCGAACATGAAGTCCGGTGGCGTTTCCGCCGCCCACTTCTGGTAGCTGGACGGGCGTTGCAGCGAGTAGAAGGAGCCGTTGATCTCGACCGAGTTCAGCCGCTCGCTGAGGTAGGCCAGCTCGCGCTTCTGCGTGACGCCCTTGGGGTAGAACACGCCGCGCCAGGGTGGGTAGACCCACCCCGAAGTGCCGATCCTCACCTCGCCCATTTCGTTATCGTTGCACGATGGACGCCTACCTACAGCGCATCGGTGCCTCTCGCTCGTCGTCGTTGGCGGAGCTGCACGAACGGCATCTGCTGAGTGTCCCGTTCGAGAACCTCGACACCCACATGGACACCAGGATCGTGCTGGAGATCCCCTGGCTGTACGACAAGATCGTGGTGCGGCGGCGGGGCGGGTTCTGCTACGAGCTCAACGGGTTGTTCGCGGAGTTGTTGCGGCACTTGGGGTATTCGGTCGAGCTGCTGGCCGCAGGGGTGTTCAACGGTGAGAAGTTCGGGCCGCCGTTCGATCACCTGACGCTGCTGGTGGACGGTGCGTGGCTGGTCGACGTCGGGTTCGGAGCGTTTTCGTTGCACCCGTTGTCGTGGACGTCGCGAGAGGACCAGAAAGACCCGTTCGGCGTGTTCCGGCTGGTCGAGCACGGCGACGACGTGGACGTGCTGATGAACGGCTCGCCCGCGTACCGCATCGAGCGCCGGCCACGCTCGCTCGCGGAGTTCGTGCCGGCGTGCTGGTGGCAGCAGACGGGGCCGGAGTCAGGTTTCCGCAAGGCTCCCCGGGCGACACTGGCGCGGCGCGACGGGCGGATCACCGTGACGAACGAGAAGGTCGTGGTCACGAAAAACGGCCACAAGACCTCAACTCCCGTTGAGGATCCTGCGGCCGCTTTCCTTGATTACTTCGGAATTCACTTCCGGCAGAGCAGCGCGTCCGGGGTCCTGCGCCAGTTGTAGGCGACGCCGGCGATGTGCTCGTCCTGCGCGCACTGGCCCTTGTAGTGCCCGTTGGCCCAGTCACCGCCCTGATCCGGCCGGTTGTCACCGCGGTCGAACCACAGCACCCTGCTGGACGATCCCTGCGCGACCGGCGCGCAGATCAGGGTGAAGTTCGCGTAGCCGACAGCGGCGTTTCCGGGCGGGCACTGGAGTTTCGTGTAGCCGGACGCCCAGTCGTCGGTCACGTGCTGCTCGTTGGTGACCCTGGTGGTGTTGCTCCACTGTGGACCGCTGACGCACAGACCGCGGTTGCCGGTGTGGCTGATGCCGACGAGCTTCTCGTTCTGCGGACACGATTCCTTGAGAAGCATGTTCCACCGGGTCTCCCGCGGGATCTGCCCGGTACGACCCGGCGCGTTGACGAGCCGGTTCCACGCGGGTGCGCGCCAGTCGTCGCCGTCGTTGACGCTGATCCGGCTTCCGGCGGCGTCCCAGCGCAACAACGCCCAGCTGTTGCCGGTGCGGTTGGCGTGGAAGCCGACCAACGGCCAGTAGGCGAAGTCGGTGTCCTTGGCGATCAACTGGTCGACGAAGCGCTCGAACCACGCCCGCGCCTTCTGGTTCGACTCGTCGATGCCGCCCACGCCGAACTCGCTGATCCACAACGGCGCGGTGAAGTGCTTCTGCGCCTCGGTGATGTAGAACGCCTGGCGCTGCAGGACATCGACGTGTTCCTGCGGCGACAGGTCCTGGTAACGCGGGTCGGTCGTCTCGCCGACTCCGGTGGCACCACTGTGGTTCGGCCCGGTGTAACCGTAGAAGTGGGCCGAGTAAACGAGCTTGTCGGGGTTCGCGAGCGTGTGACTGAGGTAGCGGACCGGTTCCAGTGTCGGACGGCCGTGCGCGAAACCGTCGACCGGTATGCCCGTCCAGTTGATGCCCTCGACGATGACGAGCAGGTCCGGCGCGGTCTGCTGAATGCGATCCGCGGCCTGCTGGGACGCCTTGTGCCAGTCGTGGTCGTTGCCCCAGCCCCAGTTCGGGTCGTCCCAGACGTTGCGACGCACCTCGTTGTAGAGATCCGCGCCCACGACCCGTTTGTTGGCCTTGTAGCGGTCAGCCATGAACGCCCAGTCGCTGATCCACTGGTCCGTGCTCTGGCTGGTGTTCCACCGCTCGTTGCCGTCGACACCACAACACCACCGGGACGTCGTCGTGTGGTTGTTGAGGATGACGGCGAGGTCGTTGCGCGTCAGCTCCGCCACGACCGCGTCGTAGATCTCCAGCGGCTTCTTGCCGTTGAGCTGCGCGTCCTTCAGGCCGTTGACCGGGTTGGTGTCCTTGATCATCTGGTTGGAGAACGGCAGCCGGATGCTGTTGACGCCGATCTCCTTGAAGCCGTCGATGATCTGCTGCATCGGGGCGCGGTCGAGACCCAGTGGGACCTGGTCGGCCTTCTCGCCGGCGTGGTGGTTGGCGGGGTCGTTGATGTCGCCGGAACCGTTCCAGGTGCCGCTCGCACCGTGCCAGTTGCCGGACTTCAGCTTGAAGCGGTCGCCGTGGGTGTCGACGATCCACCGTCCGCGCGTGCTCAACGGGCCGGTCCAGGACGCCGGTTCCGCCTGCGCGGGAGCAACGAGACTCGCGGCCAGGAGCAGGGTGGCCGAGACGTGAGTCAGTTTCACATATGCGAAGTTATCGGCATGCCGAGGCGTTGCGCCAGCCCTTGGGCGTTGTCCGTCGCGGCACCTTTCATGGTGTTGTCGAAGTAGACGTAGGTGTCGCGGTTCCAGTCGAGGATCTTCCGCGCCCACTCGTTGAGCTGCCGGTCGTCGTAGGAGCTGATGTACAGCTCGTCGTGGCCGTGCAGCCGGACGTAGGCGAAGTCGGCGGTGACGGCCTCGATGCACGGGAACGTCGGTGCGTCCGACACGACGTGGGCGACGTTGTGCGCGCGCAGCAGGTCGAAGTAGGCGTCGGTGCGGAACGACTCGTGGCGCGGCTCGACTGCGTGCCGGCCCGGTGGGAGTGCGGCGAGGAAGTCCTTCAGGACGCCGGGGTTGAACCGCATCGACGGTGGCAGCTGCCAGATGAGCGGGCCTTGTTTCGGGCCGAGTGCGAGCGAGTCGACGAAGGCCTTGAGTGGTTCGTCGATGTGCCGCAAGCGTTTGACGTGCGTGATCAGCTTCGGGCCTTTGACGGCGAAGGTGAAGTCCGGCGGGGTTTCGGTGGCCCATTTGCGGTAGTTGGACGGCGGTTGGAGGCGGTAGAACGAGCTGTTGATCTCGATCGTGGTGACGTGGCCGGCGAGGTGGCTCAGCCAGCGTCGTTGCGGGACGTTGCGGTAGAAGCCGTCGCGCCATTCCGGGTAGCGCCAGCCCGAGGTGCCGATCCTGATCACCTCGCCGGGGTAGCCGGGGAAGGCTGTAGCTACTCTGTAGCACTTCTTGGTGGATTGAGCTACAGTGGTGGCATGCAGCAGCTCAAAGCCATCGGGCAGCGTGAGCTCCGCAACGACAACGCGGAGATCATGCGCCGTGTCGAGGCGGGTGAGAGCTTCGTCGTCACCCGCAACAACAAGCCGGTCGCGCAGCTTTCGCCGTACCGGGAAGAGGCCGTGTCGCGGCCGCCGCTCGGGGACGTGCAGGTGCTGTTCGGGACCCTGCCGTCGGTCGACGCGGACCGGTGGGAGGCCGACCGGCTGGCGGCCGACGAGGTCTTCGGCGCGGACGATCCGCTGGAAGACCCGTGGCAGAGCTGAGCTGTCTGCTCGACACCTGTGTGCTGATCAGGCTCGAGCGGGCGAACCTGGGTGCGTACGTGAACGCCCAGCCTTTTCTCAGTGCTGTCACCATCGCGGAGCTGGCGTTCGGGATCGACATCGACGACCCGGTGGAGCGCGCCGCCCGCACCGAACGGTATTACGCCGCGCAGCAGACGTTCGAGGTGCTGCCGTTCGGCCTGGAGGAGGCCAAGGTCTACGGGCAGATGGCCTCGCTGGTGCGCCGGGCGGGCCGCAGTCCCCGGCCGCGCCGGATGGACCTGCAGATCGCGGCCACGGCGGCGGTCGCCCGGATTCCGGTGCTGACCATGAACGTCAAGGACTTCAAGGACCTCGACCGGCTCGTGGAAGTCGTGCCGATCCGTCAGGTCTGACCGGCCCGCGGCGATCTCTCACGGACCGCTGTGGACGAGCGGCGCCCAGAGGTGCGGCCGTTCGGGGAACGCGGCTCGAAGTTCCCGCGTGACGGCGTGCAGCACGTTCGGACTGTGCTCGGCGGAGGGCGTGGCCGGCATGAGCGCGTAGAAGCGTTCGGCGGCGGTGGCCGCGGTTTTGTCGTCGAGCGGCCAGAGGCTTGCGATCACGTGCCGGAATCCGGCCAGCTGGAACGCCGAGGCCAGGTGGATGGACTCGTCGGCATGACGCCAGCCGGCCTGGCCGGTCGAGCACGCTGACAGGTAGGCGAGTTCCGCCTCGTGCAGTTCGAGGCGGCTGATCCGCGCGATCGGCAGCACGCCGTCGTGCAGGTGCAGCCCGCCTTCCGAAGGTGTGCGGGGGTTCGTGCTCGCGTGGCAGGCGAAGTGCGCCCAGCTCTTGACCGGAAGCTCGGCCAGCACCCTGCTCACCGTGGCCTGCTCGTCGCCGATCAACGTGCCGGGGTGGCGTGACTGCGGACCGGTCGCCTCGGCGACCGTCGCGGGCAGGTCCGGCAGGCCCGGGGTGTGCTGCATCGCCACGACCACCTGCCGGCGCGCCGTCGCGGGTGCGCGCTCCCGGGAGTTCGCGAGCGCGCGCAGAGTCGGTGTGTACGAGGAGATGACGCGGTCCAGCGCTCCCGGTCCTCCCGGTGGGGTGGCGGCGTGCAGGGGGAGGATGCCGAGCCTGCCGGTCGGCATCCACCAGACGCGGCGGACCGGGGCGCCGGCGGGGGCGACGACGTCCAGCACCGGTCCCACGGCCGCGTCCCACAGCCAGGTGAGGAGGTCTGACACGACCCGTTGACGCCGCAGTTCACCCGCGAGCGCGCTGGGATCGTTGATGGCGTCGGACAGCTCGGTCGCCCACGACGCGACGTCGGCCGCGGTCAGGCGCGGCAGCGGCACGTGCACGGGCACGTCGTCCGCGACGACGACAGCGTCGCCGTGCCCGCGTCCGGCGTTGAGGAGCACCACGACTCCTTCCCGCGGTCGCAGTTCCTTCCACGTGCGCGGCAGGAGGAACCGGTCCTGTCCCGGATGCCGCCGGATGTCGGCCAGCCGCGCGTCGTACTCCGTCCACAGCCGCGCGCGGCGTTCGACCACGTCCGGTCCGAGGTCGAGGGCGTTGAGCTGGTCCCGCACCTCGCGGAACCGGCGGGCCAGGTCCGGGTGAGCGGTGGCGAGGTCGGTCAGGTCGGTGCGGCTGTCCAGCTGCGCGCCGAGCAGGACGCCCCGGCTGTGCTCGGCCACCTGGAGCGCTCCGGCGGGGTCGCCCAGTGCGCAGTGCGCACCGATCGCCTCACCCACCAGCCCGATTCGCCCGCCGAGACGGTGTTCCTGGTCGAGGTGCGGCGTCTCGCGGGCGGCGACGGAGGGCAGCAGCCGCACGGCGGCGTCCAGCAGACGGCGCGCGGTGTCGTGCTCGCCGAGCGTCTGGGCCAGCCGGCCGGTCGCCCACCCCGCCATGATCTGACTGCGCGGCGGGGCCGTGCGCAGCGCCTCCACCTCGCTGACCAGTGCGGCGAACTCGCTGTGGCCCGGTCGTTGCCCGGTGGCGTCCACCAGGTTCTGCCGTGCGAGCGCGAGGCGGTAGATCCGGGCCGCGCGGACCGGGTGGTTCACCGGCGTCGCGGCGAGGGCGCCGCGAGCCGTCTCGACCGCTCTGTCCACATCGGACAGAGAGCCGGTGTGCCGGAACCGGGCCTGGTGGGCGGCGCTCAGGTTCGACAGGCAGGCCGCGCGCTGGGGATGGTCCTCGGGCGCCGTGCCGGCCGCCTGCTGGGCGAACTCCACGGCCGAGGTGGCGTCGGCGGGGGAGCGGTTCTGCTCGAAGCGTTCCAGGAACATCAGCGAGAGGTTGCTCAGGCGCTGCACCAGGTCGGCGTGGCCGGCCGGGGTGACCGCGATCGCGCGCTGGGAGGTGACGATGGCGGCGTCCAGATCGGGCACCGAGGACGTCCGCCTGCCCCGCTCCAGGTAGGCGTTCGCGAGATTGCCCAGGAAGCCGGCCGTCCGGCGATGGTCGTCCGGCGTGGCCGCCACGGCGCGTTCGAAGAACTCGACCGCGCGGTCCAGGTCGGACAGGCCACCGAGGACGGCGTGCCGCTCGAGGTAGGCGGACGCCACGTTGTTCAGGCGCAGGCCGCGGTCGGGGTGGTCGGCGGGCGTGGCCGCGACGGACGAGCGTCCGGCCTCGACAGCGAGGTCGAGGTCGGCGAGCCGGCCGGTGCGCACGTGCCGGGACTGGTAGGCCAGCCCCAGGCTGGACAGGGCCAGTCCGCGCTCCGGATGGTCGGCGGGGGTGAGTGCCACCGCCCGTTCCTTGTGCGCGACGGCTTGCTCGATGTCGCTCAGCTCGCCGGTGCGGTCGAACCGGAACTGGTGGGCCAGCCCGAGATTCGCCACGGCCGTGGCCAGCGCGGGGTGGCCGTCCGGCGTTGCGGCCACCGCCCGCCTGCCGGTCTCCACCGCTCGATCGACGTCGGTGACGTCGCCGGTGTGTTCGTGCCGCAGGCTGTACGCGCTGGTGAGGTTGGTCAGCCGGATCCCCAGCTCGGGGTGCCCGGCCGGGGTCGCGGCGGCCGCCCGTTCCTTGAGGCTGATGGCGAGGTCGAGGTCGGCGAGCCGGCCGGTGCGGTCGAATCTCGCCTGATGACTGATGCCGAGGTTGGTGAGCCAGGTCGCGGTCCGGGGAGAGTCACCGGCCAGGGCGACCGCCCGCTCTCCCGCCTCGATGGCCCGGTCGAGGTCGGTCAGCCGCCCGATGCGCTCGAACCTCGACAGACGGGCCTGGCCGAGGTTGGACCAGCGTGCTGCCAGGCCGGTGAGCTGTTCCGGGTTGGTGACCACCGACCGTTCGAGGTGCTCGATCGCCTGGTCGAGGTCGGTGAGCAGGCTGGTGCGTTCGTACCGGGAGAGGCAGGCCGTCCCCGCGGTGCTCATGAACAACGCCAGGTGCGGGCTGTCCGATCCCTCCGCGATCGCCCGCTGCGAGGCGTCGATGGCCAGTTCGAGGTCGGAGAGGTCGCCGGTGCGCTCGAACCGGGAGTGGAAGGCCGCCCCCAGGTTGCCGAGGAACAGCACGCGGTTGGGGTCCGCGTCACCCGTGGCGACCGCCTGCCGCATGGCCTCGATGGCGTGGCCGAGGTCGGCCGGGTCGCCGGTGTGCCCGAACCGGGTCCAGCTCGCCACGCCAAGGTTGCCGAGGAACGTGCTGGTGTGCGGGCCGGCGGACCCCGCGGCCAGTGCCTCGCGGAGGTGGTCGACGGCCCGGTCGAGGTCTGTCACCTGCCCGGTCATCTCGAACCGCGCCAGGTACGCCGCGCCGATGTTGCCCTGAAACAGCGCGTGATGCGGCCCGCCGGGGATTCTCACGCTCTGATCCAGATAACTGATCGCCTGGTCCAGGTCGGCCACCTGGCCGCTGAGGCCGAACCTCGTCTGGAAATAGGTGCCCACGTTGCCCAGGAAGGTCGCGTGATCGGGATGCCCGGTACCTCCGGCGGCCAGCGCCCTGCGCGCGATGCCGATGGCCAGGTCCACGTCGTCCAGTCGTCCGGTCTGTTGCGCGCGGGTCCAGAGCATGAGCCCTGTTTCGGACAGGGAAAGCGCGTTGCCGGATCCAGGAACCACGATCTGACAGTATCGCTGCTGTGGATGTTGAACGGGCGGCTTTGACAAGCCTGTGCAGGGAAGTCGACGCACTGCGCGAAGAGGCGCGGCGGCACTCGCTCGACCGCGAGCAGTTGCTGGACCGGATCCTGACCGAGGCCAGATCCCGGCGGCCCGTGCTCGGCCTGCTCAGCCGGCTGCTCGGCGCCGACACCGACACGACGTTGCGCGCGCTGGGGGCGGGGTTGCCGGGAATGGGACCAGGTCGTGCGCGTGAAGAGCGGTTCAGCTGCCCCGACGGTGCCTGTGACCGGACGGAGGTGCCCCCACCGGCGGGCGCCCTGCCGCGGTGCCGGGTGACCGGCCACCCCATGCGACCGGTGTAGCCACGATGGGCGGGTTCTTCCAGGAGCTGGCCAAGGTGCTGGCCCAGCGATGGGTCAGCCTGCTCGCGTTGCCGGGCGCGTTCTTCATCGCGGCCGCCTGGCTCGCGGTCAGCCTCGGGCACTCGAGGGCGTGGGACCACGCGCTGCTGGTTCAGCGCGTCAACGCCGCGACCACCACGTTGACGAAGCTCCCGGTCGGCCTGCAGGTGCTCGGTGTGGTGGCGCTCCTCGCCGCCGCCGCGGGGGTCGGGCTCGTCGTGCAGGCCCTCGCCGGTGTGACCAGGCGGCTGTGGCTCGGCCAGTGGCCGCACTGGCTCGCGGCCCCGCTGGTCCGTCGCCGTCGCGCGCGGTGGCACCGGCTCGTGGCGAAACGCCGGCGCCTCGAAGAGGACAGTCCGGAACCGCGCGCGCAGGTGGACCACGACCGCATCGACGCCGCCGCGGACCGGGTGAACCGGATGGCCATGGCCGAGCCGGGCAGGCCCACCTGGATGGGCGACCGCGTGCACGCCGTCGAATCGGTCGCGTTGCACCGCGGCGGACTCGACCTGGCGTTCGGATGGCCGCGACTGTGGCTGCTCCTGCCGGAGACCACGCGGACCGAACTCGGCAACGCGCACGCCGCTTTCGCCGCGGCGGTGGCCACCGGTACCTGGGCCGTGCCGTACCTGCTGCTCGGGACCTCGTGGTGGCCCGCCGCGCTGATGGGCGTCGCGACCGGCGTGACCGGCTGGGCGCGCGCACGGTCCGCGATCACCGACCTGTCCTCGCTCGCGGAAGCCGCCGTCGACCTGCACGGCCGTGAGCTCGCCGCCGCGTTGGGCGTCGTCGACCCGGAGGGCTCCGGCCCGCTGACGGTCGCCGAGGGTGAGCGGGCGACGAACCTGATGAGGAAGGGCCGGTAGCAGCGTTCGACGCGAAGATGACCGGATCGAGACATCGAGACGGCTAATGATTCCGGCTCAGATGGCGATACGGGACACATGACTCTCACGGAGATCGCGGCCTGGGGCACGGCAGACCACGTGCGGGCCGCACTCGAACGTCAGCTCGAAGGCGCGCTGGTAGAGGTCCCGGAGGACGACGACTCACCGCGCAGGGCGTTCAGCGAGGCGTTGCGCAGGTCGTTGATGCTGCGTCAGAAGCACCCGTTCGACATCGTCGCGATCGGCCTGCCGGACCTGCTGCGCTACCGGGACCTGGTGGCGGGCTCCGAGGTGACGCTGCGGGCCACGAACATCGACGCCTACTTCATCCGCAAGGACGGCAGCGCGGAGCGGTACCAGCCCGAAACGGAGTGAAGCCCCGGCTCCGTCGAGAGAGCCGGGGCTTGGCGAACCACAACCGCTAGGCAGGCACCGACGCCACACCCGGCGCCAGGAAACGCTTGCCCGTCACCTTCTCCGAGATACCGGTGCGGTCCAGGTACGGCGTGATTCCGCCCAGCCAGAACGGCCACCCGGCGCCCAGGATCATGCACAGGTCGATGTCCTGCGCCTCCGCGACCACGCCCTCGTCGAGCATGATCCGGATCTCCTCGGCCAACGCCTCCAGCGCGCGCGTCTTGACCTCGTCACCGGTCAGGGGCGAGGAGCCGAACTCCCACAGCGCCTGGACCTCGGGGTCGACGGTCTGCGCACCGGTGGAGTCCCACTGCCAGACAGCGCCCTTGCCCGCGGCGACGAACTTCTTCATGTTCTCCGACACCGAGAAGCGGTCGGGGAACGCGCCGTGCATCGTCTCCGACACGTGCAGCGCGACGGCGGAACCGACCAGCTGCAGCAGGATCATCGGGGACATCGGCAGGCCGAGCGGCTCGGTGGCCTTGTCGGCGACCTCGAAGGAGGTGCCCTCGTCGACCGACTTGATGACCTCGCCCATGAAGCGGGTCAGCAGGCGGTTCACGACGAACGCGGGCGCGTCCTTCACGAGCACCGAGGACTTCTTGAGCTGCTTGCCGATCGAGAACGCCGTGGCGAGCGTGGCGTCGTCGGTCTGCTCGGCGCGCACGATCTCCAGCAGCGGCATGACCGCGACCGGGTTGAAGAAGTGGAAGCCCACGACCCGCTCGGGGTGCTTGAGCTTCGACGCCATGTCCGTGATGGACAGCGACGACGTGTTCGTGGCGAGGATCGCCTCGGCGGAGACGTGCTCCTCGACCTCGGCGAACACCTGCTGCTTCACGGCGAGGTCCTCGAACACGGCCTCGATCACGAAGTCGGCGTCGGAGAACGCGGACTTGTCGAGCGAGCCGGAGACCAGCGCCTTCAACCGGTTCGCCTCGTCCGGTGAGATCCGCTTCTTGCCCGCCAGCTTGTCGATCTCGCTGTGGACGTAGCCGACGCCCTTGTCCACGCGCGCCTGGTCGATGTCGGTCAGCACGACCGGCACGTGCAGGCGGCGGATGAACAGCAGCGCCATCTGCGAGGCCATCAGACCGGCGCCGACGACGCCGACCTTGGTGACCTTGCGCGCCAGCGACTTGTCCGGCGCGCCGGCCGGACGCTTCGCGCGCTTCTGCACCAGGTTGAACGAGTACAGGCCCGCGCGCAGCTCGTCGCTCATCACGAGGTCCGCGAGGCCCTCGGTCTCGGCGGCGTAGCCCTTGACCAGGTCGTTCTCGCGCGCCAGCTCCAGCAGTGCCAGAGCCTTCTCCGCACCGGGAGCGGCACCCTTGGTCTTGCCGGCGACGATCGCCTTGGCGCGCGCGACGGCGGCGTCCCACGCCTCGCCGCGGTCGATCTCCAAGCGCTGCACGGTGATCTCACCGCGCACGACACCGGAGAGCCACAGCAGCGACTGCTCCAGGTAGTCGGCGGAGTCGAACAGCACGTCCGTGATGCCCAGCTTCAGCGCGTCGGCCGGCTTGAGCATCTTGTTCTGGTTCAACGCGTTCTCGAAGATCACCGTCACGGCGTCGTTGGCGCCGATCAGGTTCGGCAGCAGCTGCGTGCCGCCCCAGCCCGGGAACAGGCCCAGGAACACCTCGGGCAGCGCGATCGCGGCCGCGTTCGACGCCAGCGTGCGGTAGTGGCACGACAGCGCGAGCTCGAGCCCGCCACCCATGACCGCGCCGTTGACGAAGGCGAAGGTCGGGATGTCCGAGTCGGTGAACTTCTTGAAGACCTCGTGACCGAGCTGGCCGATCGTGACGCCCTGCGAGCGGTCCGTGGCCTGCTCGACGGCGGTCAGGTCCGCGCCGACGGCGAAGATGAACGGCTTGCCGGTCACCGCGATGGCAGCGGGACCCGCCGCGTAGGCCTCGTCGAACGCGGCGCCCAAAGACACCAGCGACTGCGGGCCGAACGTCGACGGACGGGTGTGGTCCAGGCCGTTGTCGATCGTGATGAACGCGACCGGCTTGTCCAAGCCGGGCACGCTGATCAGACGCGTCTTGGCGTGGGTGACGACCTCGTCGGGGAAGATCGCCTTTGCTTCCTCAGCGGTGATGGTCACTTGTCGCCACTCCAGTTCGGGTTCTCCCAGATAACCGTTCCACCCATGCCGATGCCGATGCACATGGTGGTGAGGCCGTAGCGCACGTCCGGACGCTCGGCGAACTGACGCGACAGCTGCGTCATCAGACGGACACCACTGGAAGCCAGCGGGTGACCGGTCGCGATCGCGCCGCCCCACTGGTTCACGCGGGGGTCGTCGTCGGCGATGCCGAAGTGGTCGAGGAACGCGAGCACCTGAATGGCGAACGCCTCGTTGACCTCGAACAGGCCGATGTCCTCAATGGACAGACCGGCGCGCTGGAGGGCCTTCTCGGTGGCGGGCACCGGGCCGATGCCCATGACCTCGGGCTCGACACCCAGGAACGAGTAGCCGACCATCCGCATGCCGACGGGCAGGCCGAGCTCGCGCGCGGTGTCCTCCTCGGCGAGGATGCAGCCGGTCGCGCCGTCGTTCAGGCCGGCCGCGTTGCCCGCGGTGATCCGGCCGTGCGGGCGGAACGGCGTCTTGAGCTTGGCCAGGTCCTCGACCGTGGTGCCAGGACGGGGCGGCTCGTCGGCGGTGGCGAGGCCCCAGCCGTGCTCCGCGGAACGGGTCGCGACGGGCACGAGCTCCGGCCCGATCTTGCCGTTCTTGATCGCGTCGGCGTACTTGGCCTGGGAAGCGGCCGCGTAGGCGTCGGTGCGGTCCTTGGTGATGTGCGGGAACCGGTCGTGCAGGTTCTCCGCGGTCTGGCCCATCACGAGCGCGCTGGTGTCGACGATCTTGTCCGACAGGAAGCGCGGGTTCGGGTCGACGCCCTCGCCCATCGGGTGGCGGCCCATGTGCTCTACGCCGCCGGCGATGGCGATGTCGTACGCGCCGAACGCGATGCCGCTCGCGGCGGTGGTCACGGCGGTCATCGCGCCCGCGCACATGCGGTCGATCGAGTAACCGGGGACCGACTTCGGCAGGCCCGCGAGCAGCGCCGCCGTGCGACCGAGCGTGAGGCCCTGGTCGCCGATCTGCGTGGTCGCCGCGATGGCGACCTCGTCGACGCGCTCCGGCGGCAGCTCGGGATGCCTGCGCAGCAGCTCACGGATGACCTTCACGATGAGGTCGTCGGCACGTGTCTCGGCGAAAATGCCCTTGGGACCGGCCTTGCCGAACGGCGTACGGACACCGTCGACGAAGACCACGTTCCGAACGCGTGCCGGCGCTGCTGGTGCGGCCACGGCGTCTCCTCCACTTGTGGTGACAACTCTGTCCACTCCGGCAGGGGGTGCGCGACATCCCTACCGGTCGGTAACGCCAACTCTAACCCTAGTTACTGGTGAGTAACCACAGTGGCACCCCTGTTCGTTGTGTCACACACCTTGCGCACGATCAGGAACAGCGGCAACCCGACCGGCGCCAGCAGGATCGTGATCACCAGAACGGGTGCCATCACCAGCGGGTGGACGTCGAGGCGGCGGCCCTCCAGGTACATCCAGCGCCCGACGAACAGGTCCCACGCGATCATGTGCGCCCACACCAGCGCCGCACCGGTCGGTGTGCTCATGAACTCGGCCAGCGGGCCCAGTTCGGGGCGGGTGACCAGCGGAATCAGCTCCGGCAGGACCGGGATCATCAGCACGACGTAGATCACGACGGGCGGCAGCACGATCAGGTGCGACTCGGCGATCTTCCGGGTCCACGACCACTTCGGCGCGAAGATCATGAGCAGCCAGAACGGCGCGATCAGCAGGAACGTCAGGTCGAACAGGGTGGCGGTCATGCGTCCACGAGCTCCTTCTTCGGTGCGCGCGCCCACACCACGCCGAGCGCGGTCGCGACGACGATCCCGGCGAGCGCGAGCAGTGTCGTGCCGTCGGGCTGGATCAGGGACTGGCCGCGCAGCGCCTGCCAGGTCACGAGCAGGAAGATCCCCAGGAACGACCCGCTGAGCACCCACGCGAGCTTCGTGGTGGCGCGGCTGCCGAGCAGGGCGATGAGCAGCGGCAACACCTGCAGGGCGTGCATGCCCACGAAGTGCCCGACCCTCAGGTCGCCGTGCTCGGTGCTCCACCCGGTGATCGCCATGTACGCGCCGCCGTCGGCCGCGCCGATCGTGTGCGAGCCGAGGGTGCCGCCGTCCAGGGCCTGGCCGGGCTTCGGCTGCGTCATCAGGAACCCGACGCCGAGTCCCAGGAACGAGATGACGAGCCCGAGCCGGATCGCCCACGACAGGGCCTGGTTCTCGATCTTCGTGCGCCACAGCATGATCGCGACGATCGCGTGGGTGACCCACAACACGACGATCGTCGCGCCCATGATCGAGAACAACGCCCCGTCGAGCGGCGTCTCGAAGTTGAAGTGACTGCGCCTGCCGCGCACGACCTGGCCGACGATGACGACCATCTCCATCGCTCCGGCCGCCGCCAGCACGGAGCCGGTCCACCAGCCGAGGCGCTGGAACCTCTTCAGGTACGTGAGCAGCCACGCCAGCGTGAAGGCGTAGAGCGCCAGCGACACGGCGAACTTGAACGGCTTGAGCCAGATCGGCGAGTTGACCAGCATCCGGTCGTCGACCAGCAGCCCGATGAGCGAGACCGGAATCAGAATCACCATCGACCAGCCGAAGAGGACTAACGGCCGGTGCCATGTGCGAAGCATCTCTGTACCCCCTGGATGGATAGCGGCACTCTCTACTATCTGGAAGCTACACTATCCATATGCGTGTTGGCGAGCTTTCCAAGCGAAGCGGCGTCCCAGTGCCGACGATCAAGTACTACCTGCGTGAGGGACTGCTGCCTGCCGGCGTGCTGACCAGCCCGAATCAGGCTCACTACGACGACGAGCACCTCCGCCGGCTCCGGCTGGTGCGCGCTCTGGTGGACGTCGGAGGCCTGTCCATCGCCGGTGTGCGCGATGTCCTCGCCGCCGTCGACACCCACGACGAGTCGCTGCACAACAAGCTCGGTGCCGTGCAGGAGGCCATCAGTCATCCGGGCTCGGGCGAGCTCGATCCGCTCGCCGTCGAGGACGTCCAGGCGTTCTTCGAACGGCAGGGCGAGACCGAGTGCGTCGACGTCACCGAGAGCAACGTGACCCACATGCTCGCGTCCGCCCTGTCCGCGGCCCGCTCGGTGGGCCACGACCAGTTCCGCGATCTCCTCGACTCGTACCTGGAGGGGCTGAAGATCATCGCGCAGGCCGACCTCGACTACGTCGCCCGGCACAGTTCGAGCGACGACATCATCGAGGCGATGGTCGTCGGCACCCTCATCGGCGACACCGTCATCAAGGCGGTGCGCCGGCTCGCGCACGCCCAGGTGTCGCGGGAGGTGCTCGGCGGCGGCCCCGCCGACCCAGCGTCCTGAACCGTGTCTTCCACCGCTGGACGGAATGCGGGTTCGGGTGAAAGACCGGGCGTCCTGCCGGACATGTCCCGAGGTGGAGCAGGTGGAGGTGGAACCGCGCCAGACGGGCTTCGAGACCGTCGCGCAGGAGCTGATCGAGCCGCTGCGCCGGTACCTGGCCCGGCGGACCGATTCGGCGACCGCTGACGACGTGCTGTCCGAGACGCTGCTGGTCGCCTGGCGGCGCCGCGACGAGATGCCGGCCGAACCGCTGGCCTGGGCCTACGCCGTGGCGCGCAACTGTCTCGCCAACGCCGAGCGCACGCGACGCAGACAGGACCGGCTGCTCGTGCGGATCTGGCAGCTGGCCAGGCCGCCCGAGCAAGCCCCGGCGCGCGACGACCCGGATCCGGCGCTGGCCGGGGCGCTCGCCCGGTTGTCCTCAGCGGACGCCGAACTCGTGCGGCTCTGGGCGTGGGAGGAACTGGGTCCGGCCGAGATCGCCGAGGTCGTCGGGATGAGCCCCAACGCGGTCAGCATCCGGCTGCACCGCGCCCGCAAGAAGATGAAGGCGATGCTGGACGAGGAAGGCGAGCGGCCATGAGCGGGGACGACCTGCGCGAGAGGATGCGCCGCGCGGATCCGGCGGCGTCGTTGCGTCCGTTGCCGGAGGAGGAGGCACGGCGGCTGGTGGCCGGTGCCAAGCTCGATTTCCCCTCCGCACCGAGGTTTGCCACGCGACGGTTGCCGGTGCTCGTCGGCGCGGCGGCCGCAGTCGCTGTGGTCGCTGGAGTTCTCGTGCTGGCCGACGACGGTCCGGCGCAGAGGCCGGGCCCGGCCGTCGCGCTGCCGCCGTCGACCCAGCCTGGTCTCGCGACGGGGTCCGGTGCGCCGGACGGCAGCGGGGGCCGGCCGACGATCACCGCCCAGCCACAGCCGAGCGCCGGGACGTCACCGGTGATCCCGCCGCCGGTCAGCCCCAGTTCGTCGGAGGGACGCAAGACCACGGTCGCCGTGCTGACGGAGACCCAGCCGGATCCGGAAGTCCGTTGCCGCAAGCCGGAAGCGACGGTCCTCGCCGCGAGCGCGCAGATGGCGTTCGAGGCCACCGTGCTGCGGATCGAGGGCAACGTCGTGACGCTGCGGGTGCGTCGCGCCTGGACCGGCGAGGCCGATCTTGTCGAGGTTCGGAACACCACCGCGGCGCCGGTGCTCGCGGGGTTCGAGCCCGAGGTCGGCCGGAAGTACCTGGTGGCGGCGTCCGACGCGCAGGTCATGGGTTGTGGCTACAGCGGTCTCGACGAGCCGGAACTGCGAGCGGTCTACGACGAGGCGTTCCCGAAGCGCTGAAACGAAGCGCTGAAACGACGAAGGGCCCGGCCGGCGCCGGGCCCTTCGCGCTACTTCGTCAGGTAGGCGTTGATCACGGTCTGGGTGACCGAGTCACCACCCTTGCTCACCATGGTGGCCCGCAAGGAAACGCTGCCGCCCTTGGCCGGGTTGACGACGAACATCGAGTCGCCGGCGACCCACGCCTGCTGCCAGGTGGCGCCCTTGTCGTAGGACACCTGCGTGGTCAGCGACCTGGCGCTGCCTTGCAGCGTCAGCGGAATCCGCTGGAACCGGTGCGCGGGCAGGGTTCCGTCGAGCGCGAGTGCCGGCGTGAACCGGACCATCGACAACGGAATCTGCGCCATGCCGTCGGTCCTGGCCGAGTCGAAGCCCCACGTCGTGGTGATCGACGTGCTGATCGCCGCGACGCCCGAACGGTTCGCCGTGGTGGTCAGCTCGTACCGGCCGGGAGCCTCTGGCATGGAGAAGAACGTCTCCAGGTCCAGCGGGCGGTCCGTCGAGTCGATCACCTTGCCGTTCTGCTTCAGCGCCGTAGACCCGGACTCCACCGTCGAACCGCCGGGGCGGCCCTGACCGTCGGTGAAGAAGGGCAGGCTGCCGAACAGGATGTCGCCGTCGCGGAACAGGCCGACGCGGCGTTCGTTCGACAGCGCGGGACCGAAAACGCCGGTGTTGAACGTCTTCTTGTAGGTGCGTCCCGGCTTGAACTGTTCTTCCGCGCCTTGCCAGTAAGCCTCGGTCGTGTCGCCGTTGTCCTGTTCGAAGCGGAATCCCCAGGTGTGCGTCGGGGAGTACAGGTGCAGCTTGCGGGTGTGCGGCAGGGCGTACCCGAAGGCGACGCCGAACACCGGGTCCTCGCCGACGGCGGCTTCGGCGTGCAGGAAGCCCGTGCGTCCCTCCGCGGTGGTGCCGGCCGAGGCCTCGACGATCACGAGGTCCTTGGCCTTCAGGTGCTTGCGGTTGCCGGTCCAGAACTTCGTGAGCGTCGTGGACTGGTCGACGACGTGGAACTCCTTCTGGTCGGTGCCGGTGTAGGACGCGACGACCAGTTCGTTCATCTCACCTGACTTGCCCTCCGGACCGACGTGCGCCGTGTTGAGGACGGTGAGCGGCAGGCCCAGCAGGCCGAAGCCGTACTCCATCGACGGCACCTTGTGGCCGGCCCTGATGTACGAGTGCCGTTCGGCGGGGTTGCCCGGCAGCGTGATGTCGACGGGCTTGGCCTGGCGGGCGTCGAGCGTGATCGTCGTGTCGCCGTTGATCTCGATGTTGGTGCCGTTGAACCAGTTGTAGTTCGGGGTCGCCTGCTCGGGGCCGACCCACTGGCGGCCGGTCAGCAGGTAACGGCCCTTGGCGACGCGCAGGGTCTCCAGGCCGGTGCCGAGACCGACGTAGTTGCCCTTCGCGTCGCCGGTGACGCCCTGCAGTTCCGTGCGCCAGTCCGCGGCGGGCTTGCCGTCACGGCCGATCGCCTTGACCGTGACGCTGTACCGCTCGGGTTCGCGGGTCACGGCCGCAGCGGTGACAACGGACTGGCCGTCGCCGCTCGCGTTGACGTACGCGCTGAACGTGCCGGACGCGTCACCGCCGAGCTTGGTGTCGGCGGTGAGCGTGGTGCTCGCGGAGCCGTGCCCAGGGACGGTCAGCTTGGTGGTCCCGAGCGTGAAGAAGCCCTGCGGTGCCGTGGTGTTCAAGGCGAGGCCGAGCGTGACCGGCTGGTCGCTTTCGTTGCGGTAGACGACATCGCGCTTGATCGCGACGTCGTCGTGGTGCGGCCACAGCGCCGTGCCGAAGGAGATCGAGCCGGACGAGACGGTCTGCTTGATCGCCTTGGCGACGTCGGTGCGGCCCACGCCCTGCTCGAACGGGTTGTGCGCGCCCGGTTTCGCACTCGCCATCAACGCGGACTTGATCTGGCCGCCGTTCCAGTCCGGGTGCACCTGGGCCAGGATCGCCGCCGCGCCCGTGACGTGCGGGGTGGCCATCGAGGTGCCGCGGAGCGAGATGTAGCCGTCGGCCGGCCTCGGCTGAGTGTCGCCGAGCCTGCCTGCCGCCGCGGCGCCGATGCCGACGCCGGGTGCGGTGATGTCGGGCTTGACCGCGCCGTCGCCGTTGCGCGGGCCGGTGCTCGAGAAGCTCGCGAGCTCGTCGTCGCGGTCCACGGCGCCGACGGTGAGCGCGGCGTCCGCGCTGCCGGGCGAACCGACGGTGTTCGGGCCGGAGTTGCCCGACGCGATGACGAACAGCGTGCCGGTCTCCTGGGAGAGCCTGTTGATCAGGATCTCCATCGGGTCCAGCAACGGGCCGTCCTCGCCGCCGAGGCTCATGTTGACGACGTCCGCCTGCTGCTCGACGGCCCACTCGATGCCCGCGAGGATCCCGGACTCGTAGCCCGAACCGTCGTCGCCGAGCACCTTGCCGTCGAGGATGCGCGCTCCCGGCGCCACGCCCTTGAACTTCCCGCCCGACTTCGCGCCGGTGCCGGCGGCGATGGACGCGACGTGCGTGCCGTGGCCGACGCGGTCCTGGTTGTCGGGGGAGTCGGTGAAGTTCTTCTCCGCGATCTCCTGGGTGGCGAGGTCGGGGTGGGTGTTGTCGACGCCGGTGTCGAGCACGGCGATCTTCACGCCCTTGCCGTCGAACCCTTGTTGCCACGCCTGCGGTGCGCCGATCTGGGCGGTGCTGCGGTCGAGCTCCGCTTTGTACACAGCATCCAGCCAGATGGAGGTCTTCGCGGTTCGGCTGGTCGACAGCGACTTCCACACGGTCGCCGCGTCCTGGGCGGTCACCGTGACGGCGTCGACACCGATGCGGTTGAACGAGCGCGCATTCTGCATACCGGATCCTGCCGACACGAGCAGGCCGAGCCCCTTGCGCCTGGTGTACTCGGGGCGGCTGAGCAGGGCGAGGTCGAACAGGCGCCGGTCGAGCCGGCCCTCGGTGATCATCGCTTCCACATCGGCGGGGATGGCGTAGAAGTGCGCGCCGTCCTCTCTCGTGGAAACCATGATGTGCTCGCGGCCCGGTGCGGGCTTGAACTCGGCCGGCCTGCCCTTGTCGTTGGTGCGGACCTGGTCACCGGTGATCAGGGTGATCCACTGCCCGGACCGGGTGGCCGGCCGGTTGATGTCGGCTGTGTCGGCCGTGGTCGCGGCGGCGGGGGTGGCGCCGGAGAGCGCTGCGGCCAGCGCGAGGCTGACCACGGCGATGGGGAGATTTCGTTTCAACGGAGGCCTCTCCTCGGGACGGACTGCTCCTCGGAGGGCATATGTCCGTCAAGAGGCCCCGATATTTCGCAACGGCAACTGTCAAAGCCGCAGGAGTCGCTGCCAGCGGACCTCGCCGTCCTGCCACACGTCGGTGGCGGTGAGCCCGGCGGACGCGGCGACGGCGGCGGACGCGTGGTGGCCGGGGTGGACGTGGGCGACGGCGGTGTGCACCGGTTCGGTCGCGAGCCAGCCGACGAGACCTCGGGCCGCCTCGCCGGCGATGCCGCGGCCCTGCCACGGCGTGCCGACGACCCACGCGATCTCGGCGACCTGGCCGGCGACGGTCGCCTGGACGGTGCCGACGAGGCGGTCTTCGATGCGCAGCCGGATCACCCAGTTGAGCCAGCGCTCGGAGGGATCGGGCGAGCCCGCGACCAGCCGCCGGTACCGGGCGAGGAGGGCGTCGGGGGAGTACGGGGCGCCGCCGATGAAGGTGTGCAGCGCCGGGTCCGCCAGCACATCGGCCATCTCCTCGGCGTGCTCGGCCTGGAGCGGCAGCAGGTCCAGCCGGTCAGTGCTGATCATGCTGCTGGTGGCGGTGCAGGAAGGCGGCGACGAGGTCGTCGGTGAACGCCCGTGGCACGGGTGCGCCGGTGACCAGGACGCGGTAGTGGACGGGCCCGACGAGGTGGTCGAGTGCGACGTCCACGTCGAGGTCGCCGGGCAGCTCGCCGCGCTCGATCGCGCGCAGCAGTGGGATGCGGTCGCGGTCGCGCTGGGCGCTGAGGTGGTCGTCGCGCAGCCGGGTCGCGAGTTGGGGGTCGTGCTGGGCCTGGCCCGTCAGCGCGCGGAACACCGCGCCGGGGTCGGACTGGGTGAGGAACTCGGCGAGCCGCGCCAGGTGAGCGCGCAGATCGGTGCCGAGATCGCCGTGGTCTTCCGGCGTGAGGTGCTGGGCCATGTCCTCGGTGAACGCCTCCAGCAGCACGTCGACCTTGGACGGCCACCAGCGGTAGATCGTTTGCTTCGCGACGCCGGCCCGTGCGGCGATGCCCTCGATCGTCACCCCGGCGAAACCGCGTTCGGCGAGCAGGTCGTCGGCCGCCTCCAGCACGGCCTGCCGCGCTTCCTCGCTGCGTCCGTGCCGGTTTCCGCGATGCGCGGTGCCGCTCTCCATCGCCACCTCCAGGGGCCGTACCTTAGCCGGGGCTAGTCTAGACGCAACGTTGCGTCTACTCTGGCCGCCATGACCATCACCTTGCACGAACCGCGGGTTCGCTCGGTCCTCGACCGGCTGTTCGGCGCCGCCGCGTCGGACGACAGCTTCGACGCGCCGTGGGACGAACTGCGCTCGGCGAGCGCGCAGGAACGCGCCGACGCGCTGGCCGGTGTCTACATGCCGATCTCCGCCAGCGGCGGCGAGCTCCTCTACGGACTGGTGCGGTCCAGTCGTCCGGACACCGTCGTCGAGTTCGGCACGTCGTTCGGCATCTCGACGCTCTACCTGGCGGCGGCCGTCGCCGACAACGGCAAGGGGCACGTGTACGGGACCGAGATGTCCGCGGCGAAAGTCGCCACCGCGCGGAAGAACCTCGACGAGGCGGGTCTCGGCGGTGTCGCGACGATCCTGCCCGGCGATGCCCGTCGCTCGCTCGCCGGGCTGGCCGGCCCGATCGGGCTCGTCCTGCTCGACGGCTGGAAGGACCTCTGCCTGCCGGTGCTGCGCGACCTCGAACCCCGGCTCGCGCCCGGCGCGCTGGTCGTCGCCGACGACATCGACCAGGAGTCGATGGCCGGCTACCTCGCCTACGTGCGCGACCCGGCGAACGGCTACGTCAGCGTCGCGTTCCCGGTCGAGGACGGCATGGAGATCAGCTGCCGGGCCTGACCGGATCCTCCGCTACCGGCCCCTGGCAATGAGTCTTTTGCGGACGATGTCAAAAGACTCATTGCTAAGGGCCAGGTCAGCGGCGAGCAGCCCGCCGGTGTGCCGGAGGGTGAACTGATATATCGGATATCAGGTGGTGGGTGAGGGTGCGGGCGGAGGTGCCGGTGCGGCGGCTGTCAGGGCCTTGGCCATGGCTTCGAGGGTGAGCTCGATCTGCCAGGAGCGGGCCCCGCCATCGCGCAGCACGGTGGCCACGGATTCTGGGGAGAGGTCGTCCGGCGGTTGCCAGCAGGTGCGCCGCACCAGGTCGGGCAGCAGGAGGTTCTCCACCGGGAGGGTGTTGGCCTCGGCGATGGTCGTCAGTGCCGTGCGGGCAGCGGCCAGGCGGGCAGCGGCGTCCGGGTCCTTGTCCGCCCAGCGGTTGGGCGGGGGTGGGCCGTCGTGCTGGCCGGCGGGTTCCGGGAGCTCCGACTTGGTCAGGGCGGCGCCCTTGCGCAGGGCGTTCATCCAGACGCCGGACATGCGGCGCTGGGCTCGGCCGCGGAAGACCGGGAGAGCCAGCAGTTCGGCTTCGGACGCCGGGTTGCGGGCGGCTGCCTCCATCAGCGCGGAGTCCGGGAGGACTCGGCCGGGGGCGATGTCGCGTTCGCGGGCCACTGTGTCGCGGGCTTCCCAGAGGGAGCGGACCAGGGCGAGTTGCCGCTGGTTGCGCACGCGGTGGATACCCGACGTGCGCCGCCAGGGGTCGGTACGGGGGCGCGGCAACGGCGCCGTCCGTACCGCCTCGAACTCCTCGAGCGCCCAGGCGAGTTTGCCTTGGCGCTCCAGCTCGGTTTCGAGAACGTCGCGCAGCTGCACGAGCAGCTCCACGTCCAGAGCGGCGTACGTCAGCCAGTCGGCAGGAAGGGGGCGGCGCGACCAGTCGGCCGCGCCGTGCCCCTTCTCCAGCCGAAAGCCGAGCAGCCGCTCGACCAGCGTGCCCAATGCCACACGTTCGAACCCAGCCAGCCTGCCCGCCAGCTCGGTGTCGAACAGCGCGCCGGGTCGCAGCCCGAGTTCGGCGAGGCACGGCAGGTCCTGAGACGCCGCGTGCAACACCCACTCAGTGCCGTCCAACGCCTGCACCAGTGGGTCGAGCCGTCCGCCTAGGGCGATCGGGTCGACCAACCATGTGCCGGCGCCTTCCCGGCGCAGTTGCACCAGATAGGCACGCTGTGAGTAGCGGTAGCCCGAGGCTCGCTCGGTGTCCACCGCGACCGGGCCCTTCGCCCCGGCGAGCGCGTCAGCGGCTCGCCGGAGCGCAGCAGGATCGGCGACCACGGGCGGGACCCCATCAGCAGGTTCCGTCAGCGGTACCGGATCTGGTCCGGTTGGTGCGGTTGGCTCGTCGGCGGGTACATCCACAGCGGATGACCCTACGACGATCGCACCACTCACAGGTGTTCTCGGCCGGTTCAGTGCTTCAAACCGGTATCTAACGGATCACGCCGGCACGCATTGCCAGCGCGACCATCTGAGCGCGATCCCCGGTGCCCAGCTTCCGGCCGATCCGCGACAGGTGAGACTTCACCGTCAACGCGGACAAGCTCAGAGCCTCGCCGATTTCCTTGTTGCTCTGGCCATCGGCGACCAGCTGGAGCACCTCGACCTCACGCGCGGAGAGTTCCCGCGGCGTGTTGTCGGTGCCCGGCACCCGAGTACCCGCTGCGAGTACTGGTGCCACGCTCGGATCTGCGTAAACGCCACCATCGAGAACCCTGCGCACCCCGTCGGTGACCACCATCGGAGAGGCGGACTTCAGGAGGTACGCCTGGGCGCCCGCCTGGAAGGCCGACCTGACCGCGTAGGGGTCGTCGGAGGATGCGAGGACCACGATGCGGGGCCAGCCCTGAGCACGGAGTTCCGTGACCAGGTCGATGCCGGTGCCATCCGGCAGGCCCAGATCGAGGATCGCGAGGTCGCATGGTCCGGTAGCGAGTGCCCGCGCCCGAGCCTCCGCCACCGAAGCGGCCTCATGAACTGTCCCGGCTCCCATTTGGGTGAGCCGGGCTGATATCGCCTCCCTCAGCAGTGGGTGGTCGTCGACCACCAGCACTGAAAAAAGCTCTTCCCGCGGGTGCGGGACCATGTTCGCCGGCAACGAGCCGGCTGGCGTGGTACGAACGGCCTGACCTAAGCCGACGGCAGCCACGTCACTACCTCCCTGGAGTCGGTCGTGCCCCCCGACCGGCACCGGAGACTTTCGTCCAATCAGCCGCGCCACTGATCGACCGAAAGTGGTGTCGTCTGGGGCAGCGTAGCCGCCCATGCGGGTCTACGGGACGATCAATCGGGTATCTATCCCTATTGAGTTGTGACAGATGGCCTCATGTGTCACACGATCGGATGACAACTAGATAGGGGGAGTAACACGCGTCCCTCTCAGAACGACATCTAGGAGTTGGTTGTGCCGAGCTCTACCGGTCACGAGCGAGCGCGTGCGTTGCTGCAGCGTGTGCCCCTCGTCGACGGCCACAACGACCTGCCGTGGGCTCTGCGCGAGTTCGGCGAAGGAACGGGCGAGGACGTCTACACGACCGCCGCCAAGATCGATCTCACGGAACGTCATCCCAGCCTGCACACGGACATCGTGAAAATGCGCGAGGGCGGCTTGGGGATGCAGTTCTGGTCCGTCTGGATTCCCGGCCGGCTGGCGGGCGACGGCGCCGTGACGGCTGTGCTGGAGCAGGTCGAACTGGTCCACGAACTGGCGGAGCGCTACTCCGAACACCTGGGCATCGCGACGACCGCCGCCGAGGCTGAAAAAGTTTTCGCGTCCGGGCGTGTCGCCTCCCTCCTGGGTGCCGAGGGCGGACATTCCATCAACTCTTCACTCGGCGTTCTGCGGGCGCTGCGGCGCTTGGGCGTCCGCTACATGACGCTCACCCACAACGACAACACGCCGTGGGCCGACAGTGCTACTGACCAGCCGGAACACGGCGGGCTGACCGAGTTCGGCCGCGACGTCGTGCGCGAGATGAACCGGATCGGCATGCTCGTCGACCTGAGCCACGTCGCGCCCAGCACGATGCACGCGGCGCTCGACACGAGCGTCAAGCCTGTGATCTTCAGCCACTCGTCCTGCCGCCACGTCGCGGACCACCCGCGCAACATCCCGGACGACGTCCTGGTGAAGCTGAGGTCCAACGGCGGTGTGGCCATGATCACATTCGTTCCGGACTTCGTCTCGCCCCGTGTCGCTGAATGGGACGCAGCCCTTCGTGACGCGATGACCGCCGCCGGCGCGAGCCACGCCGACATGGGGGAGCGCAAGACGTTCAGCGAGAAGTGGTCGGTGGACAACCCGAAGCCGGGCGCCACCCTCGACGACGTCGTCGCGCACCTCGAACACGCGCGTGAGGTCGTCGGAATCGACCACATGGGCCTTGGCGGTGACTACGACGGCGTGAAGTCGCTTCCGGAAGGACTGGAGGACGTCTCCACCTATCCGAACCTCATCGGCGCACTGCTCGACAAGGGCTGGTCCGAGGACGACTGCACGAAGCTCGCGGGCGCGAACATCCTGCGCGTCCTGCGAGACGCCGACTAACGCTGCCCGAAGAGAGTGACGCCGACCGGCGGCAGCCCCACGGCTGTCGCCATCAGCTCGTAGAACGCGGTGCCGTGCTCGGCGAGTTCACCGTCGAGCGCGGTCCACGACGCACGCAGCTCCAGGTCGTCGGTGCGAGCAGGTCCCGCGATGTCGCCGAACCGCGCCGAGGACGTCTGTGTAACTGTGCCGCCCAGCGCGGTGAACCCGGCGCCGGACTGCTCCAGGGCCTCGGTCAGCCACGACCACCCGACCTCGGGCAGCAGCGGATCCGACGCGAGCTCGTGGTCCAACTCGACGCGCACGTACGCCACAACGCGCAGGACACCGCCCCACGCCTCGTCGCCGTCCGGGTCGTGCAGCAGCACGAGCCTCCCGGTCGACAGCTCGTCCGACGGGCCGGTGACCTCAGCCGTCAGCGCGTACGCCCACGGCGCGAGCCGCTGCGGTGGGCGAACCTCGGTGAGTTCGATCTCGGGCCTGTGGCGAACCGACTTGAGCGTCCCCACCGCCCGGCGGAAGATTTCCGGCTCGGTCACGCAACTGACTGTATGCCTCGCTAACCGACCGAGTGATGGCGGCACGCCGAGACGTGGGACCATGAAAGCGATATGACTGCACAAGTTCCTCTCCTCGTGGCCGCAAGTGGCGGCACCCCGTCGCACACCCCTGTCTGGTTCATGCGGCAGGCGGGACGGTCGTTGCCCGAGTACCGGGCACTTCGCCAGGGCACCGCGATGCTCGACGCCTGCATGCACCCGGAGATGGTCTGCGAGATCACCATGCAGCCCGTCCGGCGGCACGGCGTCGACGGCGCGATCCTGTTCTCCGACATCGTGGTGCCGCTCAAGGCCGCCGGTGTCGACCTCGACATCGTCGCGGGCACCGGTCCCGTGGTCGCGAACCCGGTCAGGACGCTCGACGACGTGCGGAGGCTCCCCGAGCTGCACGCCGAGCAGGTCCAGCCGGTCGCGGACGCGATCGGGTTGCTGCTCAAGGAACTGCCCGCCGAGGTCGCCCTGATCGGGTTCGCCGGCGCGCCGTTCACGCTCGCCTCCTACCTGGTCGAGGGCGGGCCGAGCAAGAACCACGAGCGCACCAAGGCGCTCATGCACGGCAACCCCGAGCTGTGGCACGCGCTGCTCGCCAAGATCGCGGACGTCACCGCCGCGTTCCTGCACGCGCAGCTCGACGCCGGTGTGCAGGCGGTCCAGCTGTTCGACTCGTGGGCGGGCGCGCTGTCCGAGCGCGACTACCGCGAGTTCGTCCTGCCGCACTCCACCCGCGTCCTCGAGACGATCACCACCGTGCCGCGCATCCACTTCGGCGTCGGCACCGGTGAGCTGCTGCCCGCGATGCGCGAGGCCGGCGCGGACGTCGTCGGCGTCGACTGGCGGATCCCCCTGGACGTCGCCGTGCGGCGACTCCAGCAGGCGAACCCCGAGCTGCCGAAGCCGGTCGTGCAGGGCAACCTCGACCCGGCGTTGTTCTTCGCGGGCTTCGAGGCCGTCGAACGTGAGGTGCGCCGCATCCACGCCGAGGGCAAGGCGGCCGCGGGCCACATCTTCAACCTCGGCCACGGCGTGCTCCCCGACACCGATCCGGAGATCATCACCCGGACCGTCGAACTGATCCACAGTTTGTAATGCACGGAAGAACGCCGCACGTCGCAGTTGTCGGGGGAGGTATCTCCGGCATGGCCGCCGCGCACAGGTTGCGGATGCTGCTCGGTCCCCAGGCCAGGATCACGGTGATCGAGCAGTCCGACCGCCTCGGCGGCAAGCTGCGCACGACCGAGCTCGCGGGCGTGCGGTTCGACGTCGGCGCCGAGGCGTTCCTGCACCGCAAACCCGAGGCGCAGGAGCTGATCAACGAGGTCGGGCTCACCGCCGACGTCGTGCACCCCACGGCGGCGAAGGCGTCGGTCCACGCGGCCGGGCGCACGCACCAGCTGCCGGCGCACACGTTCATGGGTGTTCCGGCGAGCGTCGAGACCGTGCGGCACATGCTGTCGTCCGAGGGCGCGTTGCGGGTCGAGATGGAACCGACGCTGCCGCCTGTCGAGCTCAGGGGCGGCGACGTCGCCGTCGGCGCGCTGATGAAGGACAGGTTCGGTCCCGAGGTCGCCGACCGGCTGGTAAGTCCGTTGCTGGGCGGCGTCTACGCGGGCCGCGCGGACGAGCTGGGCCTGCGCGCCACGATGCCGCAGATCGCGACGCTGCTGGACAAGGGCGTCGGCTCGCTGCTCGCGGCCGCCGCGATGATGATGCCGGCGCCACCGCAGCCCCGCGCCGCACGTCAACCCGTCTTCGCCAGCCTCGGCAACGGCGTCCAGTCGCTGGTCGACCGGCTCGCCGAGGTCGCGAAGCCGGAGATCAGGCTGGGCCTGCCGGTGCGCGTGCTCTCGTGGCTGGGCGACGGCTGGCGGCTGGAGATCGGCTCGGCCGCGACGCCGCAGTACCTGGACTGCGACGGCATCGTGCTCGCGGTCCCGGCTCCGTCGGCGCGCAAGCTGCTGCACGAGATCGCGCCGCAGGTGTCCGCCGCGTACGGCAAGATCGAGGTCGCCTCGATGGCCGTGGTCGCGCTCGCGCTGCCGCCGGGCACCGAGCTGCCGGACCGCTCCGGCATCCTGATCGCGGAGGGGGAGCGGTACAGCGACCGCATCACCCCGTTCACCGCCAAGGCGTTCACGTTCTCCAGCCGCAAGTGGTCGCACCACGGCGAACCGGTCGTGCTGCGCGGTTCGGTCGGCCGGTACGGCGAGACGGCGCTCCTGCAGCGCAGCGACGCCGACCTCGTCAAAGCCGTGCGCAACGACCTGCACGAGCTGACCGGGATCAGGGCCGAACCCGTCGACTACGTGGTGCAGCGCTGGGGTGGTGGGCTGCCGCAGTACGGCGTCGGCCACGTCGACCTGGTCGACACCATCGAGCGGGGCATCGGCCACGTGCCGGGCATCGCCGTCGCGGGCGCCGCGCTGCACGGTGTCGGTGTGCCCGCGTGCATCGCCACCGCCGACGCGGCCGCCGCCCGTGTCGCAGCACACCTGCTGGGCCGCGTTCGGCGTTGAGCGGCCCGTGCCAAGATGGAGCTATGGCGCGCCTGAACTACAACGAACTCAACGACACCATCCGCTACACGATGTGGTCTGTGTTCCGGGTCGAACCGGGGAAGCTGCCGGAGGACCGAACGGCTGCCGCCTCCGAGACCCAGAACTACCTGGACGCGTTGGAGGGCAAGGGCGTCATCGTCCGCGGTGTCTACGACCTGGCCGGTCTGCGGGCGGACGCGGACTTCATGATCTGGTGGCACGCCGAGGAGATCGAGCAGGTGCAGGCCGCCTACACCGGCTTCCGCCGCACGCCGCTCGGCAAGGTCTCCACGCCGGTCTGGTCGCAGGTCGCGCTGCACCGCCCGGCGGAGTTCAACCGCAGCCACATCCCCGCGTTCCTCGCGGGTGAAGAGGCGCGCAAGTACGTGTGCGTCTACCCGTTCGTGCGGTCCTACGAGTGGTACCTGCTGCCGGAGGAGGACCGCCGCAAGATGCTGGCGGACCACGGCAAGGAAGCCCGTGACTTCCCGGACGTGCGCGCGAACACCGTCGCGTCGTTCGCGCTGGGTGACTACGAGTGGCTGCTCGCGTTCGAGGCGGACGAGCTGCACCGGATCGTCGACCTGATGCGTCACCTGCGCGGCACCGAGGCGCGGCTGCACGTGCGCGAGGAGATCCCGTTCTACACGGGCACCCGCATCCCGGCCGCCGAGCTGGTCACGAACCTGCCGTAGCAACGAGAAAAGGGCCGCCCGCGGAGGCGGCCCTTTCCCGTCAGTGCACTACGCCACCTTGTAGGCGTGGATCACGGTGATCTCGACCGTGTTGCCCTTGGCGTCCTTCGCCGTGGCCTTCAACGAGGTCCACTTGGCGCCCGCCGGGTGGTAGATCAACGCGCTGTTGCCGACCACACCCGCGTTGCGCCACGACTCGCCGTCGTCGTGCGAGTACTGCACGCCGGTGACACGCACCTTGCCCGTGTCGCCGTGCGACTGGGTGAGCAACCCGATGCGCTGCAACGTGCCCGCGGGCACCGCGCCGTTGTCGTCGAGCTTGGGCGCGAACCGCACGACGTTCAGCGGAATGGTGTCGACCACGTCCGGCACGCCCTTGGACTTGAACGTCCACGCCGCGGACACCTTGCTGCTGAGTTCGAACTGCGAACTCCGGTCGAGGTCGGCCGTGAGGCGGAAGTCGGCCTCCGGCAGCGGCACGTTCTGGAAGTTGCCGCTGGTGCCCTCACCGATCAACACGCCGTTGCGGTAGAGCGCGGCCCGGAAACTGTCCACAGTGGAACCACCCTGGCCGTTGTTCGCGTCGCTCAGCATCGGAACACTGGCGAACAACTGCGTGCCGGACCGCTGCGCGTACGGGTATGGGGACTCGGGCAGCGCCGGCGAGAACACCGGCTGGTTCTCCCGCTCCTGGTAGGTCTTGCCCGCCTCGTACGTGCGAAGCCCGGAGATGGTCTGCTCGCGGCCGCCGTTCGCGTGGGTGATGCTCACGATCGACTGCCAGCGCAGGTCCTCGGTCGTCACGTAGTCGACGGCCTTGCTGCCCGACGGCACCTGGTAGAGCGCCGATCCACCGCTCAGGCCGTGCACCGAGTTCGGGATCTCGCCCTTGGTGGCCAGGCTGTCCGGCTTGAGGCCGCCGATGGTGGCCTCGACGCGCGCCAGATCCTTCTTGGCGGGCGCGCGCGTCAAGCCGTTCGGCAGGCTGCCGCCGACCGGGTAGGACAGCCGGTAGTAGACGTTGGCCTCAGCCGCGGAGTTCGCGTGCAGCGTCGCCAGCGACGACAGCTCCTTCGGCGAGAGCGGTCCGCCGACCTGTGCGGCCGAGACGCCGTCGAAGCCGCCGAACGAGATCAGGCCCGCCTGCACGATCTGCTGGCCGTGCGTGCGCCGGTAGCTGAGCTCACCGACCACGAAGTTGCCGGTGGGTTCCGGGGCCTGCACCGACAGCGGCTGTGCCAGCCTGGCGTCCTGCTTGATCGTCAGGTCGCCGGTCAGCTTCACGGTCGGCTGGAGCACCATGTCCAGGCCCTGCGGTGAGCTCAGCGTCGACTCGACCGAGTAGAGGCCCTTCGGCAGGCGGATCTTCTGGTCACCGGCACCGAAGAGAGCCTTGAACCCCCTGCTGTCCAGACCGTCGACGAACGTCAGGGCGTTCTCGGGGTCCTGCCCGTCCTTGGTGGTCAGGTCGATGGTGAGGGTGTAGCTCTCCACCTCGCGGTCGACGCCGACGAGCGTGCGGACGGTGTGCGTACCGGACGTGGCGACGACCTCGCCGGAGTACGCGGCGTCCTGGGTGCCGACGCGGGTGTCACCGGTGACCTTGACGGCCGCGGTGCCCTTGGCGGGAACCGTCACCTTCGAGGCGCCCAGCGAGAACATGCCCTGCGGCGCGGTGGACTTCAGCGCGACGTCGAGCGTGATCGCGGCGTCGGTCGGGTTGCTGTAGGTGATCGACTTGGTCTCCGGCTTGTCGTCACCGTGCGGCCACTCGTGCCGGCCGAGGTTCACCGCGACGACGTCGGCGGTCAGCACCTGGTTGATCGCCTTGGCCACGTCGACGCGGCCCGCGCCCTGGTCGAACGCGCTGACACCCGCGGTCGGCTTGGCGGTGGTGGCCAGCGCCGACTTGAGCTGCGCGGGCGTCCATTCCGGGTGCTGCTGGCGCAACAGGGCCGCGGCGCCCGCCACGTGCGGCGTCGCCATGGACGTGCCGCTCGCCGCGAAGTGGTCGCCGTTCGTGCCCGCGGCCGCCGCGACGATGCCGACGCCCGGTGCGGTCACCTCCGGCTTGAGTCCGCTGTCTCCGATGCGAGGGCCCTTGCTGGAGAACGGGGCGAGCGAGTCGTCGCGGTCCACCGCACCGACCGACAGCGCGGCCTCGGCGGTGCTGGGCGAGCTGACGGAGCCCGTCGAACCCGAGTTGCCCGCAGCGATGACGAACAACGTGCCGTACTGGGCCGTCAGGTCGTTGACCGCCTGCTCGAGCGGGTCGATCTCGGGGGTGTCGCCACCGCCGAGGCTCATGTTGACGACCTGCGCGCCCTGTTCGGCGGCCCAGCGCATGCCGTCGAGGATCCACGACTCCTGGCAACCGAACTCGACGCAGACCTTGGCGTCGATCAGCTGCGCGCCGGGTGCGACGCCGCCGTACTTGGTGTCGTGGCTCGCGACCGTGGAGCCGACGTGCGTGCCGTGGCCGACGTTGTCGGTGTTGTCGGGGTCGGTCGTGAAGTTCTTCTCCGCGATCTGCTGACCCTTGAGGTCGGGGTGGTTCTCGTCGACACCGGTGTCGACGATGGCGACCTTGATCCCCTTGCCGGTGATGCCGCGCTGGTGGGCGGCCGGTGCGCCGATCTGCGCGACGCTCCTGTCGAGGCTCGGCTTGCGCATGCCGTCGAGCCAGACCTTGTCACCGGAGTCAGCCTCCGCCTTGAGAGCGCTCCAGTCGTCCGTGGACCGTGCCGCGAGTCTGGCGTGACCGTCCACGATCAACGGCATCCGGTCGCGGTAGCCGAACTCCAGCAACGTGGTGACATCGAAGAGTCTGCGGTCGAGCCGGCCCGCCGCCAGGGGCCCGAACGCGTCCCTGGGAACGACCGTCGTGTGCCCGTCGTTACCGCGATGCGTCTTGAACGTCATGCCCTGGCGTCCCGCGCCGGGCTGGATCGCGACGACCTGCTGTCCCTGCCCCAGAAGGACCTTGTCGCCGGTGACGAGCGTGACCTCGTCGATCGCTTTCTGCGGTGTGCTCGCCGGTGGTGCGGCGGTGGCGACCGCCGGTGCCGCTGTCAGTGCGAGCGCGGTGAAGGCCGCGCCCAGCACTTTGGATTTGCCGCGCATTCGAATCCCCTCATGGTTCGAATTTCTGCGCGCTGTGGTCCGCGCAGGCCGGAAGGCCTTCCGCGACAAAGCGAAGGCAATGCGAAAAAGGTCCCCCAACCCTTTTGAACGTATCGATGGTGGCTGGGGTCACACAGGGCTGAACGGGGGATTCTTGGTGGGGAAAAATTCGCCCGTCAGTTCGATTGCCAGAACTTCCACCGTGCCTTGCGATTCACCGACAGTTCGCCTGAGGCGCGGCACCATTCGGCGAACGCGGCGGCATCCTCACGCGCGCGAGAGCCCGCATGACGTGGGTGTTCGACGGCGTAGGCGTCGAAGAGCGGCCGGAACCGGTCGCCGAGCTCGTCTGCGACCGCGGGGCCGAGCATCCGCACGATGCCCCGCCGTTTCGACAGCAACGCGCGCCGTTCGACGTCGAGGCGTTGTTCGTCGAATCCCGCCGGAGCAGGTCCTTTCGCGAGCAAAGCATTCAACAGCTCGGCCTGCCGGGCGGCAAGCCTTTCGCGTGCGGCCGAATGCTCATTTCCGGCGATTTCAGGCACGGTGCTTGTCCACGACCGCGCGGATCGCGGCCAGTTCGGACGCGATTTCGGTGTCGGACGGGTAGTTGTCGTCGCGCTCCAGCAGAACACCGGGTGGCTTGACGCGCGAGCACAGTTCGTCGAGAACGCCGAGCACTTCCGGCAGCACCGCGTGGGCGTGGGTGTCGTGGTAGATGTCGCCGTGCTGTTCGCCGCCGGCCACGTGCACGTAAGCCAGGCGCTCCAACGGGATCTCGTCGAGGAAGCGCTCCGGGTCCGTGCCGATGTTGCGGGCGTTCGCGTACAGGTTCGCGACGTCGACGAGCAGCCAGCAGTCCGTGCGCTCGACGAGTTCGGCGAGGAACTGGCCCTCGGACAGCTCCCCGTCCGGCCACTCCAGCAGCGCGGCGACGTTCTCCAGCGCGAGCGGCACTGGCAGGTTCCGCTGCGCCAGCTTGACGTTCTCGACGAGCACGTCGAGCGCGTCCTTGGTGCGCGGCACCGGCATCAGGTGGCCGGATTCGAGGCCGCCCGCCCGGACGAAGCACACGTGGTCGCTCACCATCGGAGCGCCGACGGCCTCGGCGACCTCGCCCAGGTGCCGGACCCGGTCGAGGTCGACCTGGTCCGCGCCGCCCAGCGACAGCGACACGGCGTGGGGGAGCACCGGGATGCCGCGTTCGAGCAGCAGCCTCACCGACTCGGGCAGGTGGCTCCTCTGATCTCCGCGGAGGTTCCCGAGGTGAATGTTTTCAGCGACGATCTCGACGAAGTCCACGCCGGGCAGCCGTTCCACGGTCAGGTCGATCTCCGAGCGCCAGCCGATCCCGACACCCAGGTCCGTGATTCCCGCCATCAGCTGCCTCCTCCGCCACCACCGCAGCTGCTCCCCGATGAGCAGCTGCTGCCGCTGCTCGAAGAACAACTGCTGCTACTGCTACCACAGCTGCTGCTGCCGCACCCGCTTCCGCAGCTCGACCCCGCGGACTTCTTCTTCCGCTTCAGCGGGATCATCTTGACCACGCTCTGGGACAGCTCGAAGAGGTCGCCGACCTTCTGGCTCGCGACGTTGCCGGCGAAGCCGTACAACGCCACGGCGAGCACCCGGTCGCTCGCGGTCACGTTCTTCAGCACGGCCTTGCCCTCTCGGGTGACCGGGCTGCTGCCCCGCGCCCAGAAGCCGATCAGGAGGAAGGCCACCGCGCCGATGAAGAATCCCGGCAGCAGGAAACCGAGCACGGTCAGCAGCACGCCGGCCCCGAGGAAGACCCACCACGCCTGGGCGCGCGGGCGGGCCTTGCGCATGAGGTTGTCGTTGAGCAGTTGCCGGTGCAGCGCCTGCATTTCGGTGCTGTACGCGGCGGTCTTCACGACCTTGTTGAACGACACCGGCGTCTGCACGCTCTTGTGCATGCGCGCCTCAACAGGCGTGTTTCCGCGGTGGCCGTGCTGGTGCACGGCGGACACCCGGCCGTCGCGCGACACCCGGACCAGTCCGGCGTCGAGCAGTCTTGCCAGCGCCGTCTCGGCGGCCCTGCCCGGTCCGGCGCTCAGGTAGCCGACCTCTACGGGGGACAGCTGGGTCCCCTGTGCTGTCATCGGTGTGACCATGGTTTCCCCCTCAACTGCTCGAACTGCTGCAGCTGCTGCTGGAACTGCTGCTGCAACTCGAACTACTGCTGCTACAGCTGCTACTGCTGCTCGAACAACTGCTTGAACTGCTGGAACAGCTCGACGACGAGCCACCGCAGTTGTGATGACTCCAGTCGTACGAGGTGCTGCAACTGCTTCCACACCCGCCACCGTGCGAAGTGGACCGTGTCGTGTGGCGCTTGCCCTGGCGCAGGCCGAACAACGCCACCTGATCCGCACCACTGCGCGGGTTCCTGAACGCGAACCGCAGAACCGTCTTGCCGTGCTTGGTCAGCCGGCCTCTGCCGCGGGTCAGCACGATGAGGACCACCAGGACGGCCGTCAGCACGAACAGCCTCGCGTCGAACGCGAACCCGGCCGGCACGGTGGCGACGGCGAGCAGGAACAGCAGGAACTGCAACCCGTTCCTGCCGTTGCCGTTGTGCCCGCGCACCATCGAGCGGGCGATGAGACCGTGGTGCAGCGCGGCCATCTCGTTGCTGCGCATCGCGACCTGCACGACCTGATGGATCGGGCGAGCGGCACCGTGCAGTCCAGTGAGGACGTACGCCTCCAGCGCTGTCGTTGCGCCGTAGGTGTTCTGGTGGACGGCGGTCACGAGTCCCTCGCGGGAGACGCGCACGAGACCGCCGTCCATCAGCCGGGCGAGCACGGCTTCCGCCGCCCTGCCCGGTCCCCCTGCCAGGAACCCGATCTCCTCCGCTGACCAGACCGTCTGCCGCGGTGTCGAAGACGTGGACATCAGCACTCCCCTCACTGGTGCCGGTGCTTCTTCGACGTGAGATCTACCCCTGGGTTCCTGTTGTTACCTGAAAAGGACCGATCGACGGATCAGCCGCCTCCGCCGCCGCACCCACCACCACAGCCGCCGCCCCCGCCGCAGCTGCTTCCGCTCGAACACGAGCTGGAACCGCCGCCGTCCCCGGTGTAGCCGCCGTAGCTCGAGGACGTGCTGCCGGAGGAGGCGAGCAGCGAGCTGCGCACCGCCAGATCCGGGTAGACGGCCAGGCCGCCGAAGAGAACCAGCCCTGCCGCGCCCGCGTACACGGCCTCGTCGGACGTCGCCGCCCGGTGAGTGCTCGTGGTGCGGGCGGCGTCGAGGACGCTGTTGCCCTTGCTCGTGCGCACGTGCTTGCCGCGTCGCGTGAGGACGAAGATCAGCGCGCCGGTGATGACGAGCTGCAACGTCAGCCAGCCGATGTTCGCGCCGATCGCGATGCCGTTGACCCAGCGGGCGACACCGATCGCGAGCAGCACCCACAACAAGATGGATCCCTTGCGCAGCGCGCTTTTCGCGACGGCCGGGTTGACCACCAGGCCCATGTCCTCGAGCCGCTGGCCGATCGCCAGGACGACGCCGTCCTTGGTGAGGGCGGGGATCATCAGGTTGACCGTGCGGTTGGTGTAGCGCTGGGCGTCGGTGATGACGACGCGGTCCACCGCGTTGAGTGACCGAGTGGTGGACGTGACCTGAACGGTGCCACGCCGTGAAGTGCGAAGCTCACCCGAGGTGAGCAGCCGCGCGATGGCCGTTTCGACCACGCGCCTCGGACCTCCCGCAAGATATGCGAGCTCGTCCATGTCCAGGGAGCGCACGGGCTGGTTGCTGTGACCCGCCCGTACGCGTACCCGAACGACGATCGCGACCAGCACGGCGAGTGCCAGTCCGATCCAGTACAGCTGAAGGAACTCAGGTCCGGACAACCCCCAAGGCCTCTGCATGCGACCCACCCCCTGACTGCCCCGAAAGTGCTTCGGCAGCGTCCATGGTGTGGTCCGGGCCACATGCTCACAAGGCTTGTTGACTAAGCCTTAGGGTTGTCCGGTTTCTGTCACTGATCTGTGGCTGTGACTTACTGTTCGTGGCTAGCTCGACGAGCCGCCGTCGACTCCGCCGGAGCCTTCACCGTCGGTACCGAAGAAGTTCATGGTGCCTCCCAGGTCGGTCCTGGCCGGTGCGGCCGGACTGAGCTCAGTCTCCTATTCGGACGGAACGAGTTTCAAGGAGACGGAGTTGATGCAGTAGCGCTGGTCCGTCGGCGTGGGGTACCCCTCACCTTCGAAAACATGCCCCAGGTGGCTGTGGCATGTGGCGCAGAGCACCTCCACGCGCTTCATCCCGAGCGCGCGGTCCTCACGCAGGATCACCGAATCTCCGGCCAGGGGCGAGAAGAACGACGGCCAGCCGCAGTGCGAGTCGAACTTCGTGTCGCTGCGGAACAGTTCGGCTCCGCACGCACGGCACTCGTAGAGGCCCTCGGTCTTGGTCTCGGTGTACTCGCCCGTCCACGGACGCTCGGTGCCTGCCTGGCGCAGCACCGCGAACTCGGCGGGGTTCAGCTGGGCGCGCCATTCCTCTTCCGAACGCACGACTTTGGGGGTGGCGCCGACAACAGGTTCCATGTCCCTTTATAACGCGGCCACCGTCACGAGGCTTCCCGGCGGCGGTGTGGCGGACGGCGCCGTAAGGGCTCGTTAAGGAGTCGTTCTCGTTTGGGTCGGAAGATGTTGGCGCGGAAGATGTTGGCGCGGAACAGGTTGGCTCGGAACGGGGTCAGAAGATGATGGCGAGGATGTCGCCGAGCGCGAACCAGATCGTCAGGAGCACGCCGAGCAGGATGAGCCCGACGACGATGACGGCCACCAGCCGCTGGTGCCCGCTGGTGCGGTTCGCCGAGTCGGCGAAGTCCTGCACACCCTCCAGGTACCCCTCGACGGTGTAGCCGGGGCGCTGCCGCTTCATCTTGTCGAGATGCTCGGCGAACGCCTGCGTCTCGGGGTCGTGTGGGTCGAGGCCGATCAGTTCCTCCTGGAACTTCTCGCTCTCGTCCTTCGAATCGCCCATGACCACCAGCCTAGTGCCCGGGATCAACCGGCCAGAGCGAGTGCGGGCTTGACGGCGCCGACCGCGCGTCCGTGACCGAGGACCGGCACCGTGGCGAGGTCCTCGACCGAGCTGACGTCCACGCCGAGCCGCTTGAGCACCGCGACGATCACCACTGCACGCGCGCGAGACGAGCCGTCGGCGATCTTCAACGCGACGCCCTCGCCGCTGGGCAGGCCGACCGCGTAGACACCCTCCGCGCCGTCCTTGGCGATGACGCCGGGCAGGGCGTCCATCAACACGGTGACGTCACGCCCGGTACCGCCGACCCACTCAGGGTGCGCGTTCATCGCGGCGGCCACGCGGTGTTCGAGGGTTCCCGCGGGAGCCGCGGCCAGCCGGCCGAACGCCCGAGCGAGCCCGGTGAGGCTGATGGCGAAGATCGGGGCACCGCAGCCGTCCACACCGACCTGGGCGACGGGCTCGCCGGCCACGTCCTCGATGGTCCGGCGCGTGGCGACCTGCAGCGGGTGCGTCGGGTCCAGGTAGTTGTCGGTGGACCAGCCGTTGGCGACGCAGGTGGCGAGCATGGCGGCGTGCTTGCCGGAGCAGTTCATGTACTTCGGCGCGGGGCCGAGGCCGCGGGCCAGGTGCTGGGCGCGGGCTTGCTCGCCGATCGGGAGGTCCGGGGTGCACTGCAGCGCGTCCTCGGTCAGACCGGCGGCGGCCAAAATCTGAAGCGCGCCGGCGACGTGGAAGTCCTCGCCCGAGTGCGAGGCGCAGGCGAGGGCGAGCAACGGGCCGTCGAGGTCGAGGCCGCTGCGCAGCATCGCGAGGGCCTGGAGCGGCTTGTTCGACGAGCGCGGGAACGCGACGTCGCCGGGGCGGCCGATCGACAGGGTGGGGGAGCCCGACGCGTCCGTGGCGACAACGGTGCCGTGGTGCACCGACTCCAGGAAGTCGCCCCGCCAGACCTCTGCCACAACCTCGTGTCCCATGTCGTCCCTCCCGCGCCTGAAGTGCCCGTCAGCTGGCCAAACTGCCAACTGTCGACAGTTGACAACATGGCTAGTGTAACCAGGAGACGGCCGGTGCCGTCCAGATCAGGAGACGAAAGTGACACCTCCGACCCCGCTGCATCTCAGTCTGGCCGGACAGGCCGTGGACGTCTTGCGCGAGCAGGTGCTCACTGGGGAAATCCCTCCAGGCTCCCGGGTCAACGAGGTCGAGGTGGCGCAGAAGCTCGGCATCAGCCGCGGTCCGTTGCGCGAGGCGATCCGGCACCTGGCGTCGGAGGGACTGCTGACGCTGGTGCCGCACCGCGGCGCGTTCGTGCCGAACGCCGACGCGGACGAGGTCAAGGCGCTGTTCGAATTGCGCACCGCCCTCGAGTGCGCCGCCGCGGAACTCGCGGCGTCGCGCCGGACCGACGTCGACCTGGTGCGGCTGCACGAGGTGTGCGCGGAGAGCCGGCGCAACTACAAGGCGGGGCAGCCGTTCCCGTACCGGCTGGACCTCGCGTTCCACCAGACGTTGCTCGACGCGGCACGCAGCGCACGGATCGCCGAGCAGGTACGGCTCGTGCAGCAGCGAGTTGTGCTTCTCCGCAGTGCGCTCGAGGACGACCCGCCGCACCAGCACGCGTCGATGGACGACCACGACGAACTCGTCAAGGCGATCGAGGACGGCGACGCGGCCAGGGCCTCGATCGTGATGCGACGACACCTCTCTCGGGTGTGTGCGCAGATGCTGACGAGTTTGAACCACTAACTTCAGTGATATGACGTTCGGTGGTCTGACGTTCGGGGCGAGGCTCCTGCACCACCGCAAGCACGCCGGGCTCAGCCAGGAGGAGCTCAGCGAGCGGTCCGGGGTCAGCGTCCGCGCCATCAGCGACATGGAACGCGGCCGGGCCCGCTCACCCCAGCGCCGCACCACCGAGGCCCTGCTCGACGCGCTCGGCCTCGACGACCGCGGCCGTGAGGAGCTGCGCGGGCTCGCCCGCACCGGCCGGATCGCGCCGCGGAACCCGGTCTGGTCGTTGCCGCTGTACGTCGCGGACCTCGTCGGCAGGGACGCGGAACTCGACACGATCGCCACCACGCACGACCGGCTCGTGGTCGTTCACGGCGCGGCGGGCACGGGCAAGACGAGCCTCGCCGTGAAGGCCGCCCATCTGCTGGAGAGCCGTTTCCCGGACGGACAGCTGCTCATCGAACTCGACGGCGACGCGCCGCTCGAACGGTTGCTCAAGGACCTCGGCGTCCCCGCCGCGCACATGCCGGAGGACGCGAACGGCCAGAGAAGGCTGTACTTGTCGTTGCTCACGGGGAAGCGCCTTCTGCTCGTGCTCGATGGTGCGAGCACGGAGGAGGAGTTGCGCACGCTCGCGGCTGACGAACCGGGCTGCCTCACGATCGTGACGTCCCGGCGCAGGCTCGGCGCGCCCACCCGGATCAGGCTCGGCGGGCTCACCGAAGACGCGGCCGTCGAGTTGCTCGCGTCGATCATCGGGCAGCAGCGCGTCGATGCCGATCTGCCCGCCGCGCACGAACTCGTCCGGTTGTGCGGGATGTCGCCGCTCGCGTTGCGGATCGCGGGCAACCGGCTCGCCAGCCGGCCGCGGTGGCCGCTGCGGCACCTGGTGGAGCAGATCGAGGAACGCCGCCTGGCCGCGCTCACGGCGGGCGATCTCGACGTGCGCGGCGCGTTCGAGGTGTCGCTGGCGCACCTGCCGGAGACCGCGCGGCTGGTGTTCCGGCGGCTCGGGCTGCTCGCCGGCACCCGCGTCACCGCTGAGGTCGCCGCCGGACTCGCGGGCATCGGCGTCGCCGAGGCGGAGCGGGCGCTGGAGGACCTCGCCGACGTCGGCCTGCTCGACGCCGACGACCACGGTTACTCGATCCACGGCCTGGTCAGGACGTTCGCCAACAGTCTCGTGTGAGCGCGTTTCAACATCATCTGCCAGGGTGATCAGGTGCGCGCGACCACCTTCAGCGAGTTCCTGCGCTTCTACCGGCGCCGGGCGGCACTCACCCAGGAGGATCTCGCCGCACGCACCGGCCTGGGCGTGCGCACGCTGAGCGATCTGGAACGCGGCCGGGTGCATACACCTCAAGTGCATACAGTCGACCTGCTGGTGGCCGGGCTCGGTCTGGACGGCGTCGAGGCCGACGAGTTCGTCGCGCTCGCCAGGTCCGCGGAGGCGGCGCAACCCCATCCCGAACGCACCGACTGCGCGACACCGCCCGCCGGGACCCTGGTCGGCCGGGAGCCGGAACAGCAGGAGCTCGCCGAGTGCATCAGCCGTGCGGCGTCGTCGTCGGTGCTGGACGTCGTCGTCGTGCACGGACCTCCGGGCGTGGGCAAGACCTCTCTCGCGGTGGACGCGGTGCACCGGTTCGCCGGCCGGTTCACCGACAGCAGCCTCCACCTCGACCTGCGCGGCATGGACCCGACCCCGCTGTCCGCGGAACGGGCGATCGCGCGGCTGCTGAGGGCGTTCGGCGTCCCGGACGCCCGGATGCCGTCCGATCCGGGTGACCGCGTCCGCCTCTACCGGTCGATGCTGCGCGAACGGACCGTGCTGCTGGTGCTCGACAACGCCGCGAACGAGGCTCAGGTCCGGCCGTTGCTCGCCGCCAGCCCCGGTTCGCTCGTACTGGTGACCAGCCGCAACGTGCTGGCGGGCCTGGACTCCCGGCACCGCCTCTACCTCGGCCCGCTGCGGCACGACGGCGCCGTGGCACTGCTCGCCGCGACCGCCGGTGCCGACCGGATCCAGGCGGATCTGCGATCGGCAGACCTGGTCGCGGGGCTGTGCGGCGGCGTTCCGCTGGCGCTCGCCATCGCGGGTCACCGCCTGGCCGGCCGCACCGCGTGGTCGTTGCGCCGCCTCGCCGGCCAGCTCTCCGACGAACGTGAACGCCTCGACGTGCTCGCGACCGGAGACGTCCAGGTCCGTACGGCGTTCGAGCTGTCCTACCGCCTGCTCGCCCCCGGAACCGCGGCGATCTTCCGCAGGCTCGCGCTGATCCACGGCCCGGACACGTCCGTCGCGCTCGCCGCCGTCGCCGCGGACGTCCCGGCCGACGAGGCGGAGACGTTGCTGGAGGAACTCGTCGACGCGAGCCTCCTCCGTCCGGACGTCCCCGGCCGGTACTCGTTCCACGACCTGATCCGTGACTACGCGCGCGAACGCTTGCACAGCGAGGAGCCCGACCTCGACAAACACCGCCTGCGCACGCGCGATTGGCTGCTGACCACCGCGATGGGATGCGCGTCGGCGTTCCTCCCCGACGACAAGGGCGCGTCGGATCTCGCGAGCGCGGATCGGTGGTTGTCCGCCGAACTGGCGAACTGGCGTGGCGCGTTCCGCGAGGCGATCAACGACGAGGCGCACGAGCAGGTGCTGGGGCTGGCGCGGTCGATGCACTGGTACTCCGACCACCGCGGGACGGGCGACCTGTGGCTCGAGGTCTACACGGCGGGCGTCGGTGCGGCGGGGGAGTTGGGTGAACTGGAGCAGCAAGCCCAGCAGCTCAACTTCGTGTGCTGGGTCTACGTCGCCCGCCACACGCACATCCCGCAGGCCATGCGGTGGCATGAGGAGGCGTTGCGGGTCGCGCGGGAGTGCGGCTCGCTGGCGGAGACGGCCTGGGCGCACTACTACCGGTCGGCCATCGAGACCCGCCTCGGCGACCACGCGGAGGGCGTGGCCCACGCCAGGCGCGCCGCCGAGCTGTTCCGGGAGGCCGGCCAGCCGATGAACGTGGTGCTCGCCTTGTCGTACAGCGGTGTTCTGTTGCAACGGCTTGGTCGCTACGTCGATGCGGTCGAGACGCACCGGACGTGTGTCGCGGAGGAACGCACGCTGCGTGGGGCTGAACGCGGCGTGGCGTTGGAAAACGCCGCACAGCTGGTTCTTCGGCTGGCTGACGCTCTCGTGGCGGCTGGAGACCACGAGGCAGCGCTCGACGCGGTGGCGGAGGCGGAGGCGCTGACCGGGCGGGGGTCGGCCAACCTGCGGTCGATGGCCCGGCTCACCCGTGGCCGGACGCTGCTCGCGGCGGGCCGGCTCGCCGAGGCGCGCGAACAGCTGACCGTGGCGGTGGAGTCGCTCGCCGACCCGGAGGTCAAGGTGGCGGTGCTGATGGAGCTCGCCGGGCTCTGCGACCGCGTGGAAGACCGCGACGCGGCGATCCGGCATCGCGTGCGCGCATTGGCCGAGAGCGAACGCTACGAATCACCCGGCATGACCAAACTTCAGCACGAGGTGGCCAATGCGCTTGGAATCAACGTGTCAACGTAGGACCGTGCTGAGGAACGCATCAGCGTCGAAATGTTCGGTACCGGGCGGCACCAGCCGATAAGTGGCATCGAGGAACTTCCGCAGCGTGCCTCTCGTCAGCCGGAACACCGTCACGTGCCGGTCGGAGACCAGTTCCAGCACCAGCGCCCGGCCGTGCGGGCTCAACCGCACGTCGCCCTCGCCGGACGCCTTGGTCATGCCCTCGGCGAGCAGATCCCTGCCCATGACCCAGGTGGCGACCGCGCCGCCCGAGTGGAACTTCATCGTCACCGCGAACGGGTCGTCCGCCTGGTAGATCAGCTCGGTCTCCACCGGAGCGGTGGTGCCGCTCGGCCGGACGAAGTCGAAGACGGTGCGTGACGCGACCCGCATCGGAACTCCCTGAAGTGTTCGCTTGTGTACTTCAGTTCTCACGCAAGGGGTGCCGAATTGGTTCAAGGTTTCCCGTTGCCATTACCAATTGATCGGTCGAACAGTTCTGGTTCAGGTGTGCGAACGGGCAGACCTGCGGAACTTCTGCCGGTGCTTCTGCATGGTCCTTCTCTGCCGCTCACGATTTGCTGGATGGCATGGTTGCCCCACTTCGCCCCGGCCTCGTCGACACCGCCGTGCGCCAGGCGGGCGGCCTGCTCGTGGGCCGTGAGCGGGAGATCGCCGTCTTGACAGACGCGCTTGGCGATGCACGGTCGTGCGTGGTCTACGGCGCGACTGGGATGGGCAAGAGCGCGCTGCTGGCCGTCGCGTCGTCGATCGCGGTGCGTAGCGGGTTGCGGCCGGTGCGCGGGCTACGGGCGTTGGCAGGGGTCGACCGGCACACCGTGCTCGTGGTGGACGACGTCGAGCAGCTCTGCGCGGAGGAGACCGAGCGGCTGTCGCGGTTCCCCGGAGTCGTGGTGCTCGGCGGTGACGTCGATCCGGACGCCATGGACCTTGCGGTGGACGCCGTGCGGGTGCCGTTGCGGCCGATCGGCGCCGAAGCGGTGGCCGAGCTGATCCGGCGCCGGTTCGACGTCGAGTCGCCCGAGCTGACCGCGTTGTGCCTGCACTTCAGCGGCGGTGCGCCCGGTGTGGTCAGCGACGTGCTGGACCTCGTGCCGGACCTCTCGTCGTGCGACGCGCTTGCCGGGTTGCGGTTGCCACGGCTGTTGCGTGCTGTGCGGCGCCATTGGCAGGTGCTGGACGCCGACGCGGCGACCGTCGCCCGCGCGCTCGCCGTGCTGGGAAGCGCGCCGCTGGACCTGCTGTGCGCGGTCGCCGGAATGGGGTCGCACCAGACGCTGGCCGCGTTCGAACGGCTCGTCGACGCACGTCTCGCCGTCGCCGATCCGATGCGGATCCAGTCGCCGGCACTGGGTCACGCGATCCGGCACGAGATGGCACCCGAGGCGCGGGAGCACTTGCACCGCAAGGCTTCGGACGTCATGCATCGGCGGTGCGACCCGCCGGCCGCTGTTGCCGACCACATCGTGGCGTGCGCGGAACCTGTTGGGGCGCAATGGGTCGCTCCGGTGTTGCAGAGCGCGGCGCGGCTGCATCGGGCGGCTGGTCGGCCGGCCCGTGCGGCGACATGCCTGCGCGCGGCTCTGCGGGAACCGATGGACGGACCGACCGCGGCGCAGGTGGCGATCGCGATGGCGGATCTGCACGTGCGGTGCGGGATCGCGCCAAGGGCCGATGAACTTGCGCGGCAACGACTTTCCGTCGACGGTGACGCGCTGGACTGGCTCGCCGTGGTGGCGCTGGACTGGCAGTGCGACGAGGACGTCCTGGACGTTCTGGGGAGTGCCCCTGACCTTCCCGCAGACCCCGAGCAGGCGCTCCGCGATCTTCCGGAGAGCGGGCCGCGACTGTTGCCGGCCCTCTTTCTAGCCGGACTTGGACTTGTGCTCGCCGAATCCGTCGCGGTGCTGGATCTCGCGCCACGGCTGCGAACCCGGCTCGTCGGTGCGGAGAACGACTGGCTGGTGGCGCTGGAGATGTGGGCGCACCGGGCGAACGGCGACCACGCGGCGGTGTTCCGGCTCATGCGCGATCTCGCCCAGGCGTCACCGGCGCGAGGCTGCGTGGCGTTGGGCGTGGCGGCGTTCGTCGCGTCCTGTGTGGACAACGGTCGCGCGGGTGAGGCGCGGGAGATGTTGGTACGCCTTGGTTACACGGGAACGTTGCCGCCCGCGTGGGTGTGCGCGTTGTTGCTGCATCACCGGGCACGCATGCACCTCGCCCTGGGTGCGCCGCGGGCCGCGCTGGCCGACGCCGAACGGGCCGGGGCGCCCGAACTGCTCGACGAGGCCAGGGCCGCGCTGGAGGAGCCGTATCGGCCGGTGCGCGGGGCGGCGTGGGGAAAGCTGACGCCGCACGAGGCGCGCATCGTGCGGTTGGTGCTGGAAGGGGAGACGAACCGGGTGATCGCGACGCGGTTCAACGTCACCCAGCGCGCCGTCGAGCTGCACCTGACCCGTGTGTACCGCAAGGTCGGCATCAACCGGCGCGTGCAGCTGTCGTCGGTGTTCAGCCCCAGTTGAGACCCGCCATTTGAGATTCGTCGCCACCCAAACGGACGTGAACCTCGTATGGCGTTCCCGACGTTCTTTGCGAACAACAGCAACGAAACGACGGGAGCTCACGATGTCCGGCCGCTCTGACGACCAGCCCCAGCAGACCCCGATCGTGCCGGCGATGCCCGAGCACGACGTCCAAGACGTTCTGCACGGCACCATCACGTGGGACCAGTACTACAGTTCCGACGCTGCTTGAGTTACGACAGGTTGACCTACAACAGGCCGGACCGGATCGCCCACGCCACGGCGTGCACCCGGTTGCGCAGCCCGAACCGTTCCAGCAGCTGGTGCAGCGCGTACTTCACGGTCCGCTCCGAGCAGAACAACCGCGCGGCGACCTCCGCGATCGTCGCGCCGTCGGCCAGCAGCTTCAGCAGCTGCAGGTCGCGGTCGTTCAGCACCGGCGCCCGGTCCTGCACGGCTTGTCCGCCGACGAGCAGCTTGATCAGGCGTTCGGCGTTGACGTCCGCGCGCCGCACCGGAGTCGCGAGCCCGGCCTGGGCCGCGATAGACGGTGTGAGGTCGTGCACCCGTGCCGCGATCACCACGATCCTGCCCGAACCGGTGGCCCGCAGCCGTGCAGCCTGTTGCGTGCAGAGTTCGTTGACGACGGCGAGCAGCACATGTGCGTCGGTGCGGTCTTGCACGACCTGCACTCGTGGGGAGTTCTTCAGCAGGTGTGCCACGCCGGCGGCGCTGATCAGGTCACGGGACTCGACCGCGACGCGCACCGGTTCGATTCCGATGTCCGCGGTCGCCAGGGCTGTGCTCATGATGCCGATCGTGCAGGCTTTCCGCGGCTGTCCACTTCGGAAAACCGAACTGATCCGATGAGCACCTGCCTGTCGCCCGCGAACGTGCGGAACTCACCGGTCGGCCAGTGCTCGATCCGGAGTTCGTCGCCGGGGAACACGGGTGCGGTGAACTTGGCGTGCAGCTCGGTGAAGTCCTTGCCGCGCACGGTGATCCCGAGCGTGCACAGGCCGTGCAGGATCGGCCGGTCGAATCCGGCTCTGGCGGCGAACTCCCGGTCGTGGTGCATCGGGTTGACGTCACCGGTCTCGCGATAACGCAGCGCCTGGTCGGCGGACGTCTGGAAGAAGCTCACGGCCGGTTCGTCCGGCGGTACCTCGAACGTGCGGGTCTCGCCGCGTTCGCCGCCGAAACCACCTTCGCCCTTGATGAAGCACGACGACCGCGTTCTCGCGTACTCCGACTCCCAGGTGCTGACGACGAGAGCGCCGGAGCGTTTGTCGTAGATGTCGGTCACGGTCTTGGTGACGACCGTCGAGCCGTGTGCCGGAAGCTTGCGGTGCAGCCACAACGACTGTTCGGCGTGCAGGACCTGGGTCATGTCGGCGCCGGTCAGTCCCAGTTGCGGGCCGCCGTGCTGGAGCAACGGGATGGCGAACGCGGGGGAGTAGGCCCCGACGGCCGCCCCGAACACCTCGGCGTCGTCGGCCGACCAGGTGCGGACCTGTCGTTCGACGACGCCGAGGATGTTGTGTCGCAGCATTTCCCCAAGATAGGGGCTAACCGAGCGTGCCGCGGACGTTCGCGTGCCCCTTGAGCAGGTTGCGGGCGATCGTGCGGCGCTGGATCTCGTCGGTGCCCTCGTAGATCCGCAGCAGCCGCAGCTCGCGGTACCAGCGCTCGATCGGCAGCTCACGGGTGTAGCCCATGCCGCCGTGGATCTGCAGCACGCGGTCGACGATCTCGTTGGCCTTGATGCCGCCGTAGAGCTTCGCGATCGACTGCGCCTGCCGCGAGTCCTTCTTCTGGTCGACGAGCCATGCGGCGTGCAGCACGAGCCAGCGCAGCGCCTCGATCTCGACCGCGGAGTCGGCGATCATCCACTGGATGGCCTGGTACTCGGCGATGGGCTGGCCGAACGTGACGCGGTTCTTGGCCTGCTCGATCGCCATCTCGACCAGCCGCTCGACGCTGCCCAGCGCGCGGGCGGGCAGCAGGTAACGGCCCTGGCCGATCCACTGCATCGCCAGGTTGAAGCCCTTGCCGAGCTCGCCGAGGATGTTCTCCTCCGGCACGCGCACGTTGTCGAACACGAGCGCCGCCGGGCCCCACTGGCCCATGGTCGGGATGGGCTCGGACTTCCAGCCCATGTCGCGGTCGACCAGGAAGCACGTGACGCCGCCGTCGGCGCCCTTCTCCTTGTCCGTGATCGCGAACACCATCACGAAGTCGGCCTCGTTGCCCTGCGTGATGAACGTCTTCTCGCCGTTGATCACCCACTCGTCGCCGTCCTTCACAGCGGTCGTGCGGATGGCCTTGGCGTCACTGCCCGCGCCGGGTTCGGTGATCGCGAAGCACGACACGCGCTCGCCGGAGATCGTCGGCAGCAGGTAGCGCTGCTTCTGCTCCTCGTTGCCGTGGAACAGGATGTTGTCCGCATACCCGCCGAACCGGAACGGGACGAAGCTGCGCCCGAGCTCGGCCTCGATGAGCGCGGTCATCATCCCGCCGAGCCCCATGCCGCCGTACTCCTGCGGCGTCAGCACACCGAAGAACCCGGCCTGCTTCGCCTTGTCCTGCAGGGCTTTCAGCTCGTCCTTCGGCAGGCCGGGCTGGCCGGCGCGCTCGCGGCGCAGCACCTCCGGCTCCAGCGGGATGATCTCCTTGCGCACGAAGGTCCGCACCCAGTCGCGGATCTCCTTCTGCTCTTCGTCGAGCGTGAAGTCCATTTCTGCCCCTTAGACGAACGCGTTGATGCCCGTCAGCGCACGGCCGATGAGCAGTTTCTGGATCTGACTGGTGCCCTCGTAGAGGGTGGTGACACGGGCGTCCCGCAGGAACTTGCCCACGGGGTACTCGTCGATGTAGCCGTAGCCGCCGAAGACCTGGATGGCGCTGTTGGCGACCTTGACCGCGGCCTCGCTGGCGTAGAGCTTGGCCATGCTCGCTTCAGTGCTGAACGGCTGCCCGCGGTCAGCGAGGTCGGCGACGCGCCAGGTGAGGAGCCTGGCGGCGTCGGTCTCCACGGCCATGTCGGCGAGGAGTTCCTGGACGAGCTGGAAGCCCGCGATGGGCTTGCCGAACTGCTCGCGTTCCTTCGCGTACTGGAGCGCGGCCTCGAAAGCACCTCGCGCGGCGCCGACGCAGCCCGCCGCGACGGACATGCGGCCCTTGTCGAGCGCGCCCATCGCGAGCTTGAAGCCCTCGTCGCTGAGCAGGGCGTCCGCGGGTACCTCGACGTCGTCGAGGGTGATCTCGGCGGTGGCCTGGCCGCGCATGCCGAGCTTGCCCTTGATCTCGGTGGCGGTGAAGCCCGCGGTGTCCGTGGGGACCAGGAAGGCGCTGACGCCCTTCGGCCCCGGTCCTCCGGTGCGGGCGAACACCAGCGCGACGTCCGCCCACGTGCCGTTGGTGATGAAGACCTTGCGGCCGTTGATGCGGTAGCCGTTGTCCGTTCTGGTGGCTTTGGTGACGAGGCTGCCCGCGTCCGATCCGGTGCCGGGTTCGGTGAGCGCGAAACAGCCGATTCGGGTGCCCGCGGTGAGGCCCGGCAGCCAGCGTTGTTTCTGCTCTTCGGTGCCGTGCTTCGCGATCGACTTCGCGACCAGTCCCAGCGACACCGAGATGATGCCTCGCACCGCCGAATCGCCGCGGGCGACCTCCTCGAGCACCAGGCAGTAGGCGAGGTTGTCGCCGCCGGAGCCGCCGTAGCGCTCGTCGATGCCGAGCCCGAGGAACCCGACCTCTCCCAGCGCCGGCACCAGCTCTCTGTCGATCGCTTCCTCACGGTCCCAGCGCGTGGCGTGGGGGACGATCCGCTCCTCCGTGAAGCGGTGCGCCAGCTCCTTGAGCTGCCGGTGTTCGTCCGAAAGCGTCAAGTCCAACCCAGAACTCCCGACTGGTGCGGCCTCCCGATTAACCGAACAGTGTTAGGTTAACTCACATGCCCCGGCCGAGCACCCCCCTGCTGAGCCCCGACCGGATCAGGTCGGTGGCTCTGGAGATCATCGACCGCGACGGCCTCGACGGCCTGTCCATGCGCAAGCTCGCCGCCTCGCTGGGCGTGCAGGCGGCATCGCTTTACGGGCACGTCCGCACCAAGGACCAACTGCTCAACGACGTCGCATCCTCCATACTGTCTACAGTCGACGTGTCAGGGTTCACCGTCGACTGGCGTGAAGGCTTGATCCGATGCGCGCGCTCGTACCGTGCGGCGCTCTCGTCACACCCGAACATCGTCCCGTTCCTGGCGTACGGCCCGGCGGGTCGTGACGAGTCGCTGAAACGACTGGACATCCTGCACGGCGCGTTGGTCGACGCCGGCTGGTCACGCCGAGAAGCCACGATGATCGCCGCGGGCCTCATGTACATCGTGTTCGGTTCGGCGCTGAGCTCGTTCTCCAGCGGCTTCTCCGCCGACCCCGCCGACTACTCCGGCCGCTATCCGCACCTGGACCGAGCCCACCTGCTGCCAGGCGTCGCGCGCGAACTGGACCGCGACAGCTTCGAGCTGGCGCTCGCGGCGTTCGTGCGCGGCCTCTAGTGTCTTGGCGTGGCTGCGAAGGCGAAGGCGATCGAGCTAGAGGTCGGTGACCAGCTGGTGCGGGTGTCCAACCCGGACAAGCCGTACTTCCCCGCGCGGGGCATCACCAAGGGACAGGTGGTCGAGTACTACCGCACCGTGGCCCCCGTGCTCCTGGACGTGCTGCGCGACCGCCCGGTGGTCCTGAAGCGCTACGTGGACGGCGTCGAAGGCGAGGCGTTCTACCAGAAGCGCGTGCCCAAAGGCGCACCCTCGTACGTCGAGACCGTGCAGGTCCGCTTTCCCTCCGGCCGTCCCGCCGACGAGATCTGCCCGACCTCGGAAGCCGTGATCGTGTGGGCCGCCAACCTCGGCACGTTCGACTTCCACCCGTGGCCAGTGCGTCGCACCGACGTCGACCACCCCGACGAGCTGCGCATCGACCTGGACCCGCAGCCGGGCACCGATTTCTCGGACGCGGCCCGCGTCGCCCTCGTGCTGCGCGAGGTGCTCGCCGACGCCGGTATGACCGGCTATCCGAAGACCTCCGGCGGCCGCGGCATCCACGTGGCGGTCCGCATCCGCCCCTCGTGGGACTTCATCGACGTGCGCCACGCCGTGATCGCGCTGGCCCGTGAAGTGGAGAAGCGGGCACCTTCACTGGCGACTTCGGCGTGGTGGAAGGAAGAACGCGGCGAACGCGTCTTCATCGACTTCAACCAGGCCGCCCGCGACCGCACGATCGCCTCGGCCTGGTCGGTCCGCGGCACTCCCCGCGCGACCGTCTCCACGCCGGTCACCTGGGACGAACTGTCCACTGTGGACCCGGACGACTTCGACGTGCTGACCGTGCCGAAGTACCTGGAGGAGCGCGGCAATCTGCACGCCGGCCTGGACTCCGAGGCGTTCGGCATCGAGCAGCTGCTGGAGTGGTACGCCGCCGATCCGCGAGGCGAGATGCCGTACCCGCCGGACTACCCGAAGATGCCGGGCGAGCCGATGCGCGTGCAGCCGTCGCGCGCCCGCAAGCAGGAGTAACAGCACTCCGTTTGGCGCCGATTCAGCCCGGCGTCGTCGTCTCTCGTGCCCGCCAGGTCGCGGTGGGGGCGCGGTGAGGTGGCGTTCGTCGATCCGGCTCGATGAGCTGGGCGTCCGGTGGTCCGGCGGGTGAGCCAACTGGCTGTATCGGAAACGGATCCAGCGGCCGACCTCGTAGAATGAGACGAACAAGAGAGGAGGTCGCGATGTCCCAGGCCTATGTTGTGCGGTACGTCGGCGGTCCCCTCGACGGCCGGGTCGACTCGCTGCCGTCCGCGCCGGAGGACCCGAAGCAGACCGTCACGCACGTGCACCTGCACGGCGGGCCCAAGATCGTGCACGTCTACGACCTGTCGTACGCGGTCGAGTACGGATGTGAGTACCGGCTGCGCGCCGAAGAAGACTGAGCAACCCTCACGTGGACATGCGTAGGCAATCGGGTTTACCGTACCTGTCATGAGAGCGCTCTCACACACTGTGGTGCGAGAGGAGTTTCAATGCACGTGCGGATTCGAGGTGCGATCGGCATCGCGGCGGTGGCGGTGTCGCTCGTGGCGGCAGGACTCGTGGTGGGACAGCGGCCGGCGGTGTCGCACGCGGGGCACAGTTACGTCTACAGCGCTGAGCAGGCGCGGGCGATGGTCGAGCAGCAGGCGATACCGGGCTCCGAGTTCCGGGTCACCTGTGCGGCCAGTCATCGCGGGCAGAACGACCCGATCGTGTTCCAGAACCAGTCGGGTGTCTCCCACATGCACGAGTTCTTCGGCAACCGGACGACGAACGCGTTCTCGACGCTGACGTCGCTGCGGGCCGGGGCGACGAACTGCGATCCGATCTCGGACAAGTCGGCGTACTGGGTGCCGACGCTTTACAAGAACGGTCAGCCCGTCGCGCCGGACAGCGTGACGATCTACTACCAGGGCATTCACGACCGCACGCGGGCGGTCGCGCATCCGCAGGGGTTGCGTTACGTGGTGGGGAATTCCAAGGCCACGTCGTCTGCGGAGAATCCCGCGGCGCGGTGGTCGTGCACCACGCAGTCGCCGTCGAGCCGCGACTTCCTGGTCTGCCCTTCCGGCACCAAGGTCGAGACCTACCTGGACTTCCCGACCTGTTGGAACGGCAGGGATCTCGACTCGGCGAACCATCGTGACCACATGACGTTCGCGGTGGGGCTGGTCTGTCCGTCGTCGCATCCGGTGGTGGTGCCGCGGCTGGAGCTGCTGATCACCTATCCGGTGAACGGTGCCGGGCTGTCATTGGGAGGCACGGTCGGCGGAGTCAACGTGACAAACGCGCCCGGCTACACGTTCCACGGTGACTTCATGAACGCGTGGGACCCCGCCGAGCTGGAACGACGGGTCCGCAACTGCATCAACGCGGGCTACATCTGCGGAACCAACGGGAACCCTTAGTGATCTTGCTGCCGACCCGGTGCTCAGAATTGTCAGGGGTGTAGGGCATGCTGGGGCACAGGTGTTCGAACGGTTGGGGAGGCAGCGCGATGGCGAAGAAGAGCGGGCTGTCGGCGGACGACGTCGACAGCCTGCGCTCGCAGCTGGATGGAGGCACCCAGCCGCTGGTGTGGTTCACGGCGGCCGCGGTGGGCATGGAGGCGGGGAGGTCGGCGAAGCTGCTGGCGTTCACCGACCCGGAAGAGGGAGATTTCATCCAGGTCCGGCCCACGGGGTCGAAGGACGAGATGTCCTTCTCCCCGGCCGAGCTGACGCTGGAGAAACCCCCGCCGCGCAAGAAGCCGGCGACCCCACCTCCTGCGTCACCGGAGCCGCCGCGCGAGACTGAGATCATCCACCCCTACGTCCCGGAGGCGCCGGTGAAGCCCGCGGCCCCCAAGCCGAAACCCGCGGCCGCTCCCGCGGCCGAGCCCGTTGCCGCCGCGAAGCCCGCGCGCAAGCCGTCGTCGAAGGGTGCGACACCCGAGGTCACGGTGACCCTGGTGTCGACGGGCGACGGCGAGTGGACCGTGGAGGTGTTGCAGGGCACCAGAAGGGCGGTCCGCCCGACCCCGGTGTCACCTGCTTCGGTGTCGCAGGCCTCGAAGCTGCTGACGCCCGAGGTCGCCGAGATCGTCGAGGGCGTTCTGAACGCGGCGCGTGCTCAGCAACTGGCACGGGTGGAGCAGTTGCGCGCCGAACTGGAGGCTGCGCAGAAGGCTTTGGACGACCTGGGCGCGTAGCGGCGTCACGCGCTGCGACTCGCCGGTAGTTGTCCGTACGCGTTCGGGTGAGAGGGGTTCCCAGGGCTGGTGCCGGGGCGGACCGTGGGATGCGCGGAGGTCCCGCGCAGGTCCGGCTTGGAGGACGGGGAGGCCCTGATGGGTACGTGTGGGTGCTGTTCCGGGTGCACGGGTCCCGGCTGCGGCTGCTGTTCGAGCTGCTGACACCAAGATTCGGCTGGGGAGCGTTCCGCGTCGTGGTCACGCGGAACGCTCCCCAGCATCATGATCAGGGCGGGCAGACGGTGCCGTTCGACGGCACCTTCCCGTCGATCAGGTACTCGCGCACCGCCGTGGTCGCGCACCCGGACAAGCCCAGAGCTCCGTGCCCGCTGCCCTGCCACCCGATCAACGCCGACCCCGGCAGCCGCTGCGCCGCGTGCTCGGTGCCGGGCGCGGGGGTGGAGAGGTCGTTGGCCGTGCTGAGCACGACGATGGGCGGCGCGCTCTTCAGCGCGTCGACCTTCTCGGCCTTGGGCGGCGGGAACGGGTTGCAGTGCAGCAGCTGGCGGGCGAACAGCGCGCCGAACAGGGCGTGCTTGCCCTGCCAGTCCGCGGTCAGCGCCTTCACCCGGTCCGGCGGGATGCGGGTCGAGGTGTCGTTGCAGCTGACGACCAGGCCCGCGTCGAAGCGCGGCGGGTTCTCGTCGAGGTCGTTCACGAGCGGGTCGAGCAGCGCGAACAGGCCGCTGCCGTCGCCCGCGCGGGCCTTCACCAGCGCGTCGGTGAGCCGCGGCCAGCGCGAACGGTCAGCCAGGCCGGCGAGGATCGCGTTCAGCGCGGAGCCGGGAGTCAGGTCCACGTACTCGCCGCGGATGCGCGTGGTGCGCAGCTGGGTCAGCAGGGCTTGGACGTCCTCGCGCGGGTTCGCCAGGGCGCAGCCGCGGGTCTTGCAGTCGGTGGCGAACGCGGCGAACGTCGCTTCGGCCGCCACCGCACGGGATTCGAGGACGCCGACCTGGTCGAGCGTCGGGTCCGGGGCGCCGTCGAGGACCGTGCGGCCGATGTGGCTCGGGTAGCGCTGGGCGTAGGTCGTGACGACGCGCGAGCCCTCGCCCAGGCCGATGGTGTTGAGGCGCTCGGTGCCCAGGTGGTCGCGGAGGCGTTCGAGGTCGGCGGCCGCGCGCCACGAGTCGAACGCGGTCAGCCTGCCTTCGAGGTCGAGCACGCATTCCTGCGCCGCCTCGCCCGCGGCGACCACGAGGTTCGACTGCTCGGTCTCGGCGGGGTCGTACTCGACGAGCTGCGCGCGCGTCGCCTGCGGCACGCACGACATGCCGTCCGAACGGCCCGTGCCGCGACTGTCCATGCCGATGATCGTGTACGTGCTGAGGATCTCCTTGGGCAACGTCGCCGCGAGCCGCGCGGCCTTCATCGTGCCGGGCTCGCCGCCGGGGTCGTTCACGACGACCAGCGCGCTCTTGCCCGTGCCGACGCGCATCAACGCGATGCCGAGGGTGCCGCGGCCGGGACGTCCCGGCGGGTCGAGCACGACGGTCATGCGCGAGCACTCGTACTTCTGGTCACCCTGGGGTGCGTCGGCGCCGAGGCGGTCCTTCATCTGCTCGTTGCACGCCGTCCACGCCAGCGAGTCCGTCTTGTACTCGCTGAGCGGTGGCACGGGCTGTGGCCCCGCGAGCGCGCTCTGGTCGACGGGCTGGTTCTCCTCACCCTTGACCGCGATCACCGGCCTGTTCGAGGGTCCCGCGCTGCACGCCGTCAGCACGCTCACTGCCAGTAGGGCCAAGGCAGCGCGACGCACAGAATTCCTCACTCTCGTTCACACTCCGGGAGACGAGCGTCGCACGGCCCAGGTGAGAATGCGGTGAGTCAGGGCACCGCTTTTGTGCCCTGACTCAACGACGAGTTCGTCCGCTTCTTGGATGGACGCGGTGAGTCAGGCGGGGGAGCAGACGAAGATCGGGATCCGCCGCGTCGTGCGCTCTTGGTATTCCGCGAACGGCGGGTACGCCCGCACCGCCACCGGCCACAGCCGCTCCCGCTGCTCGTCGTCCGCCTCGGCCGCGCGCATCGCCCGCCGGTGGGACCCGAGCTGGATCTCGATCTCGGGATGCGCCTTCAGGTTGTAGTACCAGGGCGGGTTCTTCGGCGCGCCGCCCATCGACGCCACCAGGATCACGTCGTCGCCGTCCTGCGTGCACATCAACGGGAGGGTGATCCGCTTCCCCGACCTGGCGCCGGTCATGGTGACCAGGCAGATCGGGCAGCCGTTGAGCGTGCCCATCACGCGTCCACCGGTGAGCCGGTAGACGGCGACGTTCACCCGGCTGATCACGCGCATGACACGAACGGGTGGTGCCTGAGAGGTCTTCACACGCTCCAGCTTCCTCTTATTCGGATGCCCGGCGGGAAATGCGTGAGTCAGGATGAGGACCATGGCTCACGCTGATCGGCTCCCCGTCGCCCGGCTCATGGGCGGCATCCCGCCGACGGCGCTCGTGCTGCTCGGCATCGTCAGCGTGCAGGTGGGCGCGGCCCTCGCGAAGCAGCTGTTCACCGTCGCGGGCGCGGCGGGCACCGTGACGTTGCGGCTGGTCGTCGCCGCGATCGTGCTGGTCGCGATCTGGCGCCCGTCGCTGCGGATGGACCGCCGCACACTCGTGGTCGTCGTGAGCTACGGCGTGGTCCTCGGCGCGATGAACCTCTGCTTCTACGCGGCACTCGAACGCATCCCGCTCGGCGCGGCGGTGACCATCGAGTTCCTCGGCCCGCTGGCGGTGGCGGTCGCGGGCTCACGGCGCTGGCTCGACGGCGTGTGGGTGCTGCTCGCGGGCGCCGGCGTGGTGCTGCTGACCCGCGTGCAGGGCGGTCTGTTGTGGACGGGCGTGCTGTTCGCGCTGGCCGCGGGCGCGTGCTGGGCGGGGTACATCCTGCTGGCGGCCAAGCTCGGCAGCAGGTCGAACGACGGCAAGGGCCTCGCGCTCGCGATGGTCGTGGGCTCGGCGGTCGCGCTGCCGTTCGGCATCTCGTCGGCGGGCACCGCGATGCTCGACCCGGTCGTGCTCGCGGCGGCGGTCGCGGTCGCGCTGATGTCGTCGGTGATCCCGTACTCGCTGGAGCTGGAGGCGCTGCGCCGCATGCCGCCGCGCGTGTTCGGGATCCTGATGTCGATGGAACCGGCGGTGGCCGCGGTGGCGGGCCTGGTGCTGCTGGGGGAGCAGCTCAAGCCGGCGCAGTGGGTCGCCGTGTGTTGTGTCGTGATCGCCTCGGTCGGCAGCACGCGGACGGCGCGGCCCGACGTGTAGCTCGGGCGTGTAGTGGTCGCGCTGTGGCTGGTCTCTGCTGGTGTACGCGAAGCGAGCTGGCCGGAACCTGCCGGCGCCGGTCGCGGTGACTCACATCTTCTCGTCGCCGGGGCTTCACCCGGCGGCCCGTCGTGAGTGCCTTGCGCGAGTTGGCGATCACCGATGTCGTCGTGGATGAAGAGGCGACCGGTGACGGCTACTGGCACGTCGCCGCGTTCGGCACGCTGTCGCTCGTGGCAGCCGAAGTGAGCCGGGCTGAACGTCAGATGGAACGAATCGCCCAGGACTCGGACGCGAGGTATGACGGCTGGAAGGTCACGCGGACCGTTGGCGAGGACGGTCGCGATCTCGGTCAGCGCGCCCGGAGTTCGCCCTTCAGCACCGACGCCACGTCGTAACGGGCCGGGATCTCCAGCTGGTCGTAGCGGCACGACAGGGGCTCGCGGTCCGGGCGCCACCGGGCGAACTGGCCGTTGTGCCGCAGCCGCACGGGTTGTTCGCCCTCGGTCTGGGTGTAGTGGATCTCCAGGACGCGCTCGGGGCGCAGTGCGACGTACTCGGCCTGCTTGCCGCGCCACCGGTTGATTTCGCCGGGAATCCGTTGTCCTGGCTGAGGGTTCGCCCACGGGTGCGAGTCGGACTCGGTGATCAGCGGTGCGAGCTCGGCCGCCAGTGAGCGGCGTTCGGCGGCCTTGAACGAGCCGCAGACGCCGATGTGGTGCAGCAGGTCGTTCGAGTCGTAGACGCCCAGCAGCAGCGAGCCGACGGCGGTGCCGGGTTCGGTGTCCTTGTGCCAGCGCAGGCCCGCCAGCACGACGTCGGCGGTGCGGGCGTGCTTCACCTTGATCATCGAGCGTTTGCCGGGCGTGTACGGGCCGTCCTGCAGCTTGCCCATCACGCCGTCGAGGCCGGCGCCTTCGAAGAGAGTGAACCACTCGCGGGCCGTTTCGACCGAGGTGGTCGCGGGGGTGATGTTCAGGTCCGGCAGCTTCAGCAGTGCTTCGCGGCGGGCGATCGTCGGCGACTCCAGCAGGACCTCGGAACCCAGGGCCAGCAGGTCGAACGCGACGAACGTGGCCGGCGTCGACTCGGACAGCATCGTCACGCGTGAGGCGGCCGGGTGGATGCGTTCGGACAGCGCGTCGAAGTCGAGCTCGTCGTTCTTGGCCACGACCAGTTCGCCGTCGACGACGACGCGCTCGGGCAGCACCTCCAGCATCGAGGCGACGACCTCGGGGAAGTAGCGGTTGAGCGGCTTGCCGCTGCGGGACTGCAGGAGGACCTCGTCGCCCGCGCGGAACACCACGCAGCGAAAACCGTCCCACTTCGGCTCGAACAACAGGTCTGCGGTATCCGGTATACCGTCGACCGCGGTGGCGAGCATGGGCTGCAACGGTGGCGTCAGCGGTAGGTCCACGCGCGCCATACTGCCTCTTCAGCTGGAATTTCGCCGCTGATACCGCAGCAACAGCACGTCGTCCGCCCGCAGGACCGAGGCCAGCGTCAGGTCCACGGGCGGGATCACGGCGCCGTGTGCGATCCGCGTGGAGTCGCCCACCGCCAGCAGCGGCGACACCGTCAAGTTCAGCGCATCCACCAGGCCGTCGGCGACCATCGTCCCGAACAGCCGCGGCCCGCCTTCCAGGTTGATCTTGTGCAGGCCCCGCGCCGCGAGTTCGGCGACGGCCACGCCCAGATCGACCTGGTCGTCCCCGGCGATGATCACCTCGGCGGGCAGTGGCGGTAGCTGGGCGGACGCGCAGGTGATCACGATCGGCGGCACCGAGGTGTCGGTGAACAGCGGCAGGTCCGGCGTCAGCGTTCCGCGTGCGGTCACCACGGCGATCGGCAACGGCGGTTGCCTGCGGGCGCCCCGGTACCCCTCGATCAGCACGGTTCCCGCACCGACCAGCACGACGTCGGACAGCTCCCGCCCGAGCGAGTAGATGTGCTTGTCGGCGGGCGAACCCAGCCCGGAGGACCGTCCGTCGACCGACACCGCACCGTCCACGCTGGACACGAAGTTCGCGGTCACCCACGTCTGGTCCGGCGGATAGGCGTAGAGCGACTCGAGGGCTGTGTCGGTCATCTCAACGCCCGGTGAGGGCCACAACATCTGCACGAACACATCCCATCACGCCGATAGGCTGCGGGCATGCGCCTGTCCGACCGGGATCCCCAGATCGGGGCTGACGAACTGATCGAGAACCTGGTGCCGCCACCCAGGTTCGACCACGTCAGCTTCGACAGCTACATCCCCAACCCGGACGAGCCCAGCCAGGCCGCCGCGGTCGAGGCCGGCCGCCTGTTCGCCGCGCGGGTCAGCGTGAAGCCGAAGAAGTGGTCGCTGTTCGGATCGAAGGACGACGAGGGCAAGCTCGGCCTCTACCTCGACGGCGGCTTCGGCGTCGGCAAGACCCACCTGCTCGCCTCGCTGTGGCACGCGGTCCCCGGCCCCAAGGCGTACGGCACGTTCGTCGAGCTGACCAACCTCGTCGGCGTGCTGACCTTTCCCGAGGCCGTCAAACGGCTGAGCGCCCACAAGCTGCTCGCCATCGACGAGTTCGAGCTCGACGACCCCGGCGACACCATGCTGGTCACGCGGCTGATCAAGGAACTGATCGCGGCGGGCGTGTTCGTCGCCGCCACCTCGAACACGCTGCCGGACAAGCTCGGCGAGGGCCGGTTCGCCGCGGCCGACTTCCTGCGCGAGATCCAGTCGATGTCCTCGAAGTTCGACGTCGTGCGCGTCGACGGCCCCGACTACCGCCACCGCGGCCTGCCCGACGCCCCGCCGCCGATGTCCGACTCGGAACTGATGAACAAGGCCGCGAACACCCAGGGCTCGACCATCGACGACTTCGACGAGCTGTGCAAAGCGCTCGCCCGCATCCACCCGTCGAAGTACGGCAGGCTCGTCGACGGTGTTTCGGCGGTGCACCTCAAGGACGTCAAGCCCGCGCCGGACCAGTCGGTGGCGCTGCGGCTCGTGGCGTTCGGCGACCGCCTCTACGACCGTGACATCCCGGTGGCGGTGTCGGGGCAGCCGCTGTCGGACCTGTTCACCGAGGAGATGCTGCGCGGCGGGTACCGCAAGAAGTACCTGCGCGCGGTCTCCCGGCTGGTCGCGCTAAGCCGCTGACCAGGCGATGTCCCGTCCCGCACGGGCGTAGAAACGGTGCAGCTCGGCGTCGATCCTCGCCGAGTCGGCGTCGCTGAGGACGACGGACGGATCGGTGTACGGCCACGACTTCACGATCCGGGCGCGCAGCCCTGCCGGTGGATGGTCGTGCCACAACGAGGCCTTCTCCGTCACCGACCTGTCCAGCACGTCGGCGACGTCCGCCGAGGCCCGCCACGCGTCCGCGGCTTCCCGCCACCGCGCCGCACCGGGATGGTTGCGGCGGGCCGTCTCGGCGTTCGCCTGGGTGCCGCGTTCGACGGCCGCGATCGAGCCCATCAGCTGCTCGGCGGACGCGAGGTCGATCATCGACGCCTCGGTTGCCGCCGTGCCCGCCAGCCGGACGGCGAGGGCGTCGGCGCAGTACTCCGCCCGCTGGTGGTCCCGCGCCGCGACCGCGATGACACCGCTGCCGATCAGCAGGAACAACCGCTGCAACAGCATCTGGAACGGCCACATCGCCCGTTCGGCGAGCTGGCCCCACAGAGTGTCGCTGACGAACGCCTCCGACGGCCGCACCAGATCCGCCAGGATCAACGGTGTGCGCACCGCGGGCTGGGTGAGCAGGCCGCGCGCCGGGTCGCCGTTCACGAAGTGCCCGAACTCGTGCCCCAGCACTGCTACCCGCTGCTGGGGCGTGAGCACCCCGAACAACGGCAGGCCGATCGTCAGCGTCCGCTTCCGGAGCCACCCGTGGGTCCCTGCGGACGCGTTGAAGTCGGCGTCGAGCGCTACCCGGTCCGGCATCCGCGTACCTGCTGCCGTCGCGATCCGGTCGAGCAGCGCGAACAACACTGGTGCGTCGTCGCGGTGCAGCTCATGCCACACGTCTTCCGCACTCCACAGCCGGGGCCGCAACGCCCACGCGACCAGGAGTACCGGGATCCCCGCGACGATCGAGAAGAACGACGGGAAGTCCCGCACCACGAGCCATCCGCCCAACAGGGCGAGTCCCGACACGATCAGCACCAGCACCGCGGACAACGCGACCAGAGCGGCGCGGGCCGTCGTCCACTCGGGGCGGGTGGGCGGCGTGCCCTCGTACGCGGCGTACTGCTGAGCGTCGAGTCTGAGCGCGAGCTTCTTCGAATATCCCCCAGGCATGCGCGGGAGTATGACTGATTGGCCAAGTCCGAGTTTGACTACGGCGGCGTTCGAGTATCCACTGGGTGACGAGCGGGAATGATGACGTCCCGACGTCTTCCGGAGGCACCCATGCTGAGTGAAGCCGAACGCCGCTCGCTCGAGGAGATCGAGCAGCGGTTGTTAGCCGATGAACCGAGACTCGCTCGCACCATGAACCGCAAGGTGCGGCCGTGGTTGATTTACGCGCTCCTGCTCGTCTTCGGTGGCCTCACGGTGCTGCTGATGGTGATCGGTGCGTTCGGCCCCGCCTTTCAGTGCCTCCTGGTGACGGCCGGCGTGCTGGTGCTGCAGAGGTACCCGATCCGGTTTCGGTAACCGGAAACTCGCTGGCGCCTGAACGGCACAACCTCGACCATCTGCGGCGTGGGTTATCTGGAAGCGAACGGGCTCGCGTACGCCTTGCCGGACGGCAGAGAGCTGTTTCGGGACGTCTCGTTCAAGGTGAGCGGCGGCGCTGTTGTCGCGCTGGTGGGTGCCAACGGCGTGGGCAAGACGACGCTGCAGCGGATCCTGTCCGGCGAGCTCATCCCCAAGCAGGGCAGTGTGCACGTGCAGGGCGGGCTGGCGGTGATGCCGCAGTTCATCGGCTCGGTCCGGGACGAGTCACTCGTGCGCGACCTGTTGCTGTCCGTCGCTCCTGAAGCGCTGCGACGTGCGGCCGAGGAGCTTGACGACGCCGAGCTCGCGTTGATGGACACCGACGACGAAGCCGCCCAGATGCGGTACGCCAACGCCCTCACCAGCTACGGCGAGGCCGGCGGGTACGACGTCGAGGTCCTCTGGGACACCGTCACCGTCGCCGCACTCGGCCTGCCCTACGACCGGGCACGGTTCCGCGAGGTGCGCACGTTGTCGGGCGGCGAGCAGAAGCGGCTGGTTCTTGAGACGTTGTTGCGCGGCCACGAGCAGGTGCTGCTGCTCGACGAACCGGACAACTACCTCGACGTCCCCAGCAAGCGCTGGCTCGAAGAACGGCTGAAGGCCACCGACAAGGCCGTGTTCGTCATCAGCCACGATCGCGAGCTGCTGGCCAACGCCGCGACGCACGTTGTCACCGTTGAGGCGCACTCCGCGTGGACGCATCCGGGTTCGTTCGGCACCTGGCACGCCGCACGCCACAAGCGCATCGAGAAGCTCAAAGAAGATCATCGTCGCTGGAACGAGGAGCACGAGCGTCTGAAAGAGCTCGTCAGAACTCTCCAGCAGCAGGCGAAGTACTACGAGTCGATGGCGCCCAAGTACCGGGTCATGGCCGCCAGGCTGCAACGGTTCGAGGAGGCAGGGCCGCCGCCGGAGATCGCGCAGGACGAGCAGGTCAACCCGCGGCTCAAGGGCGGGCGCACCGGCATTCGCGCGATCACCTGCGAGGAGCTGGAGCTGACCGGGCTGATGCGGCCGTTCTCGCAGGAGATCTTCTTCGGCGACCGGGTGGCGGTGCTGGGCGCCAACGGGTCGGGCAAGAGCCACTTCCTGCGGCTGCTCGGCGGAGACGACGTGCGGACCAGCGGCGCGTGGAAGCTCGGCGCGCGCGTTGTGCCCGGACTGTTCGCGCAGACGCATCAGCACCCGGAGTGGCTCGGCCGCTCGCTCGTGGACATCCTCTGGCACGGCGAGGGCCGGCGTTCGGGCAAGGATCGGGGCGCGGCGATGTCCGTGCTGAGCCGCTACGGGCTCGACAAGGCGGGTGACCAGCGGTTCGAGAACCTCTCCGGAGGGCAGCAGGCGCGGTTCCAGATCCTGTTGCTGGAGCTGTCCGGGGCCACGTTGCTGCTGCTCGACGAGCCGACGGACAACCTCGACCTCGCGTCGGCGGAGGCGTTGCAGAACGCGCTGAACGACTTCGAGGGCACGGTCGTCGCGGTCACGCACGACAGGTGGTTCGCCAAGTCGTTCGACCGGTTCCTGCACTTCCGGGCGGACGGCAAGGTGTCCGAAGTAGACGAACCGGTCTGGACTTAGAGCTCCCAGGACACGAAGGCGCCGTCGTCGATCGCCCCGCCCGCCTTCTTGTAGGTGGCCTGCGCCGCCGTGTCACCCGCGGCGGTGCCGGTCCACATCGCGTAGCAACCCCGTTCCGTCGCAAGGGATCTCAGGGCCTCCACCAGCGCGGTACCGATGCCGCGGCGCAGGAACGCGTCGTCCACGCCCAGCTCGTAGAGGAACATCTCGGTGCCCTTGTCCGGATGTGTGGTCTCCACGCCGGACACGAAACCGGCCGGCTGGTCGCCGACGTAGGCGATCAGCAGGTGGCTGTGATCCTGCGCCAGGAACCGGGACGTCGCGTCGGGCCGCGGCGGCGCGTCGAACAGGTGCGCGGCGGCGAACACGTCGTCGGGGGAGGCGGCGCGGCGGATCTTCATGATCCCAGGCTAAGCGAAGTTCCCGGCTGCCCCCGGACGTGCGCGGGCCGTCGGCGCGTCAGCGGTCCTCGACGATCGCGGGCAGCTTGCCGTTCTTGACCAGCCTGGTCAGCTCCTCGTGGTCGGCCTCGGTCTGGTCGGCGTAGTCGAACGCGTACTTCGCGAACGCCTCGTCCAGGTCGTCGCCGCCGCCGTTCTGGAAGTACCCGGCGAGCAGGCGGGGATCGAGCGAACGCGTGTGCGCGCGGGCCAGCAAGGCACCTGCGAAGCGGCCGTAGTCGTCGAGGTCGTCGCGCTTCAACGTGGTCGCGTCGATCTCGCCCTTGCGGTTGCGGAACTGCCGCACGATGAACGGACGGCCCTCGATCGTCGTCCAGCCCAGCAGGATGTCCGTCTCGGCCTGCACGAGCCGCGCGCCGTGCACGATGCGCTTGCCCTCGTGCTTGGCGGGCTCGACGTCCAGGAACGGCTGCAGGGCGGACGGCCTGGCTTCCTTGGCCTGCAGCACCAACGCCTCGGAACCGTTGCCGTGCAACAGGATTAGGTAGTTGCGCAGGCCCACGCTGCCGGTGCCCACGACGCGGAACGCCACGTCCGACACGCCGTAGCGCATGATCAGGTTGGTCCGTGACTCGCGCAGAGTGTCCACGTAGGACGGCAGAGCGGCGATCACGGCCTCTTCGGTGGCAGGGGTGACGTCCGTGAAGGTCGGCGGGTTCGTGATGAACCGCCACTTCTCGCCGTCGTGCGCGGTCCACTTCGCGGCGAACCGGGCGCTGGTGTTCTTGCGCGACTTCTCGGCGGCCTTGGAGAAGTCGTTGAGCAGGTCGTCGGCCTTGACCTTCGACAGCGTGGACTCGTCGCCCAGGGCGGTCCACGAGTCCATGAACGGGATCTCGGCGAGGTGCCGGATCGTGCCCCGGTACGCGCGCACGGCGTCCTCGGCGGCGTCACGGCAGCCCTTGTCCGACACGCCACCGGTGCGGCCGGCCAGCACCAGCGAGGCGACGAGCCGCTTGAGGTCCCATTCCCACGGGCCGGGCAGCGTCTCGTCGAAGTCGTTGATGTCCATGACGATCTGGCCCTCGGGCGTGCCGTAGAGGCCGAAGTTCGCTGCGTGTGCATCACCGCACAACTGAGCGTGAAGCCCGGTCGCACATCCGGTCGCGAGGTCGCCGGCCTGGAGCCCGGCGGCACCGCGGAAGAACGCGAACGGGTTGGCGAGCATCCGGCCGACGCGCAACGGGATGAGGTGTTCGAGTCGCCCGGAGTTGCTGGCCCGCATGAACTCCAGCACCGAAGGCCGGTCAGGGGCCAGCGAGGCGGTGCGGTGCGACCTGAAGTCCACAGAGGACCGCAACGCGCGGCCCCGCGCGTAGACCTCGTCGGGCTCAGTCCAAGTGCCCAGCGCCGCGGCTGCCTCAGCTCTCACGCGTTCACCCATAAGAGTCATCATGCCTGCGGCGGACGAACCAGGTGGCTCGTCCGCCGCATTTGTGACCTGGACAGGCGTGAAATCATCCCAAATCGGGACGAACGACCTCCGCGATCGCCTGAACGCCCAAGTCGATCTCGTCGCGCGTGATCACCAGCGGCGGCGCGACCCGCAGCGTCGACGCGTGCGTCTCCTTGCACAGCACTCCTCGCGCGGACAGCGCCTCGGAGGCCGCCCGGCCGACCGGACCGCCCGGCGCGATCTCGACACCGGCCCACAGTCCGCGCCCGCGCACCTCGGCCACCCCGTGACCGACCAGCTTGTTCAGCTCGGCGTGCAGGTAGGCGCCCATCTCGCGCGAGCGCTCCTGGAACTCACCGGTCTCCAGCAGCCGCACGACGGCACGGCCGACCGCGCACGCGAGCGGGTTGCCGCCGAACGTCGACCCGTGCTCGCCGGGCTTCAGCACGCCCAGCACCGCCTTGGCGCCGACCACGGCGGACACCGGCAGGATGCCGCCGCCGAGCGCCTTGCCCAGCGTGTAGAGGTCGGCGCGCACGCCCTCGTGGTCGAGAGCGAACAACGTGCCGGTGCGGCCGAGCCCGGACTGGATCTCGTCGGCGATCATCAGGACGTTGTGCTCGTCGCACAGCCGGCGGATCGCGGCCAGGTAGCCGGCGGGCGGCACGACGACGCCGGCCTCGCCCTGGATCGGCTCGATCAGGATGGCGGCGGTGCGCGGCGAGATCGCGGACTCGACCTCGTCGAGGGCGCCGTACTTGACGACCTTGAAGCCCGGCGTGAACGGCCCGAAGTCGTTGCGCGCCGTCTCGTCGGTCGAGAACGACACGATGGTGGTGGTGCGGCCGTGGAAGTTGGAGCCGGCCACGATGATCTCGGCCGTGCCCTCGGGCACGCCCTTGACCTGGTAGGCCCACTTGCGCGCGACCTTGATCGCGGACTCCACGGCCTCGGCGCCGGAGTTCATCGCGAGCACCATCTCGGTGCCGGTGAGCTGGGCGAGCTCACGGCAGAACAGACCGAACTGGTCGTGGTGGAACGCGCGGCTGGTCAGCGTGACGCGGCCGAGCTGCTCGACGGCGGCGGCCACCAGGGCGGGGTGGCGGTGGCCGAAGTTCAGGGACGAGTAGCCGGACAGGAAGTCCAGGTAGCGGCGCCCTTCGACGTCGGTGACCCACGAACCCTCGCCGTGCGACAGGACCACCGGCAGCGGGTGGTAGTTGTGGGTGCTCCATTCCTCGTCGAGGGCGATGTAGTCAGCGCTAGCCGGATTCATGGTTCCCGCGGTGTGGTGGTCAGCGATGGCGGTCATCCTCCAAGGCTAGGGTCCGGAACAAGCGATTTCGACCGTGAAGCGTTGCGCACTGCCTCAGTTCGTTGCGTAGATTCACCAATCAGTGGTGAGTCCTTGCACAGCGGGCGGAATCGGCGGTGAATCGCTACGGTCTGTTGATGGCGAAGAAGTCGGTTCGTGCAGCCCTGCGCCTCGACGAGGTGGATCTCTCCACGCTCGACCCGGCCGGCCGGCCGATCGGTCCCAAGAGCAAGCGGGAGGCGGCCGAGGACCTCACCGACACCGGGACCGAGCTGGACGGCCTGCAGGAAGCGCTCTACGCGGAGAACTCTCGCGCGGTGCTGCTCGTGCTGCAAGGCATGGACACCTCGGGCAAGGGTGGCGTGGTCAGGCACGTCGTCGGCCTGGTGAACCCGCAGGGCGTGCGCATCGCGTCGTTCAAGAAACCGACGCCCGCCGAACGCCGCCAGCACTTCCTCACGCGGATCAAGAAGGTGCTGCCCGACAAGGGCCGCATCGGCGCGTTCGACCGTTCTCACTACGAGGACGTGCTCGTGCCCAAGGTGGAGCGCCTGCTGACGGCGGCGGAGATCCGGGGGCGCTACAAGGAGATCAACGCGTTCGAGCAGGAACTCGCGGACTCCGGCATCACGGTCGTCAAGTGCTTCCTGCACATCTCGCCAGAGGTGCAGAAGGAACGGCTGCTTGCCCGTTTGGACGATCCGCGCAAGCACTGGAAGTACAACCCGGCCGACATCGACGTGCGCTCGAAGTGGTCGAAGTATCAGGACGCGTACACGCAGGCGTTGAAGAACTGCGCTGACACGCCCTGGTACGCCGTTCCCGCTGATCGCAAGTGGTACCGGAACTGGGCTGTGAGCCGGTTGCTGCTGGAGACCATGCGCGAGATGGACCCGAAGTTCCCGCCGCCCGTCTACGACATCGAGGCCGAGAAGGCCCGGCTGATCTCCGCCGACCCATTGCGCTAGACGCAATCTTCATTGCACCTATTGCCTGACCGCGATGGTCTAGGCCACTGTGGGCTGCGCCGCCGACGAGAGATTCCCGGAGGTGCGGACGTGGGTGTGGACCGGCGACGATTTCTCGGAGCCATGGGCGTAGGAGCTGGACTGCTGATGACCAGAGGAACCGCTGAAGCGGCGCCTGCCACGCGGAGAGTGTTCTTCGGCGCGTACACGACGTGGAGCGGTGGCGCCAAGGGCATTGGCATCGGCACCTACGACACCGTGACCGGGCAGCTGAAGACGACAGGCGTGATCACGGGCGTGGTCAACCCGTCCTTCGTGATCGAGTCGCGCGACGGCCGGTTCCTCTACGCGGTCAACGAGAACACCAAGGGCGAGGTCACCGCGATCAACGCGGGCACGCTCAAGGTGGTCAACAAGCAGGCGACCGGCGGCGCGGACCCGTGCCACCTGACGCTGGACCCGTCCGGGAAGTTCCTGATCACCGCGGACTACTCGTCCGGCTCGCTCAGCGTGTTCCCGGTCAATCCGGACGGCAGCCTCGGCGCGCGCACGCAGAAGGTGCAGCACAAGGGTTCCGGGCCGGACAAGGAACGCCAGGAAGGTCCGCACGCGCACCACGTCGTGTTCGACCCGGCGGGCAAGTACGCGCTCGCGGTCGACCTCGGCGCGGACTCGGTGTTCGTCTACTCGTTCGTCAACGGCCAGCTCAAGCTCGTCTCGACGGCGAAGCTGAAGCCGGGCGCCGGACCGCGGCACATCGCGTTCCACCCGAACGGCAGGACGGCGTACGTCGCGAACGAGCTGGACTCGACGATCGTGTCCTGCGCGTATGCGGACGGGCGGCTGACGCCGGGCCAGGTGCTCAAGACCGCACCGTCCGGTGGCGTGCGCAACTACCCGGCCGAGGTGCTCGTCTCGGGCGACGGGAAGTACGTGTACCTGTCCAACCGCGGGCACGACAGCGTGGCGCACTTCGCGGTCAACGGCCCTGAGCTGTCGCTGGTCGGGCACACGCCGGTCGGCGGCAAGTACCCGAGGCACGTCACGTTCGACCCGTCCGGGGCGTTCCTGTTCGCGGCCAACCAGAACTCGAACAACGTGACGTCGTTCGCGGTGGACAAGGCGACCGGCAAGCTGACGCCCTCCGGGACGCCGCTGCAGACCGCGATCCCGGTCTGCGTGCTGCCCACACGACTGGGTTAATGCTCTTCTAGTCGACCGTCCACACTGGTACTCCAGGCCTCATGGGTCTTATGGCTGGAGTACTCGCAGTCGCTTTGCTGGCGCCCGCACCGATCGCGCCGGAGTACGTCGCACTCGGCGACTCCTACGCGTCCGGGGCGGGCGCTGGTTCTTATGTGGACGGTTCGTGTCGCCGAAGTTCGAACGCCTATCCGGCGTTGCAGAGCAAGGACTTCCCGTCCTTCAAGTTCGTCGCGTGCAGCGGGGCGACCACGAAGTCGCTGAGGTCGCAGTTCCGGGCCCTCACGCCGAACACCACGTTCGTCACGATCACCATCGGCGGCAACGACCTCGGGTTCGTCGACGTGCTGACGACCTGCACGCTCAAGGGCGACGGCGCCTGCTCTTCCCGCGTCGCCAAAGCGGTCGACTTCATCCACTCGCAGCTGCCCGGCCGGCTCGACGCCGCCTACACGACGATCAAGGAGGCGTCGCCGAACGCCCGGCTGGTCGTCCTCGGCTATCCGCGGCTGTTCACGCCGAACGATCAGTGCCGGACGCTGTCCGTCGTCAAACGTGCCGCGCTCAACGATGCCGCTGACCAGCTGTCCGGCGAGATCGCGGAGGCGGCTTCCCGCGCCGGTGCGCGGTACGTCGACGTCAGGGAAACGTTTGCGGACCACGGCGTTTGCTCGCGTGAGCCGTGGATCAACGCGCTGGTCAGTCCGACCGCCGACTCCTACCACCCGAACAGGGCCGGGCAGGCCGCGTACTTCGAGGCGTTGACTTCCGGCCGTAGGTAAGTTCAGACTTACCGTTCGTGGAGACTTACCAAACGGCGTTCGCGGCGCTCGGCGATCCGACCCGCCGCGAGATCTTCACGCTGCTCGTGGCCGGGCCGCGGGCGGTGGGGGAGATCGCCGCCGAGCTGCCAGTGTCGCGGCCGGCCGTGTCCCAGCACCTCAAGGTGCTCAAACAGGCCCGGCTGGTCCGCGTCCAGGCCGACGGCACTCGTCGACGGTATTCAGTCGACCACGTCGGGGTGGCCGCGCTGCGCGACTACCTCGACGACGTCTGGGGTCAGGCACTCGCGAACTTCGCTGCGGTGGTGGAGGAAGAATGACAGAGGTCAGGAGGTCGGTGCTGGTGAACGCCGGCGCGGACCACGCGTTCAAGGTGTTCACGGAGAAGTTCGTGAGGTGGTGGCCGCCGGCGCACCACATCGGCGAGGCGGACCTGAAGGACGTCGTCGTCGAACCGCGTGAGGGCGGTCGCTGGTACGAGATCGGCACCGACGGCGCGGAGTGCGAGTGGGGGTCGGTGAAGGTGTGGGAGCCGCCGTCACGGCTGTTGCTCGCCTGGCACCTCAACGGCGACTGGGACTACGACCCGGACCCGGCGCGCGCCTCCGTCGTGGAGATCACCTTCACACCTGAGGGCTCCGGCACGCGCGTCGAACTGGTGCACAGCGCGTTCGAGCGGCACTTCACCAAGCCGGAACGGGTCCGCGACGGCGTCAGCGGTGAGGGCGGCTGGGGCGCAATCCTGCTCGGCTTCCAGGCGGCCTTCGTGTGATCATGCCCCGGTGAATGTGGCAGGGAGTTCGTTGAGGGAGGTCACGGCCACCCGGTACGTGACGCCGTTCCGCGAGGGCGGGTCGATGCCGGGGCTGGTCGAGGCCGACGACCTGGGTATGTACGTGGTGAAGTTCCGCGGCGCGGGACAGGGCGTGAAGGTGCTCGTCGCCGAGATCGTCGTCGGCGAACTGGCCCGGCGGCTGGGCTTCCGCATACCGGAGATCGTCCTGGTGCACCTCGACCCGGAGCTGGCGCGCGCGGAACCCGACCAGGAGGTCCAGGAGCTGCTGCGGGCCAGTGGCGGCCTCAACATCGGCTTCGACTACCTGCCCGGCTCGTTCGACTTCAACCCGATCGTGCGCGACCCCGGTGTCGAGCTCGCGACGAAGCTGCTGTGGTTCGACGCGTTGGTGCTCAACGTGGACCGCAGCTGGCGCAACCCGAACATGCTGCTGTGGCACCGCGAACCGTGGCTGATCGACCACGGCGCCGCGCTCTACTTCCACTACTCGTGGAGCCAGGAACGCCCGGCCACCAAGGAATACCGGTACGACGCGTCGGATCACGCGATGCTGCCGAACGCGGCGTCGGTGTCCGAAGTGGACGCGGAGATGGCGGACCGGATCACGCCGGAGCTGCTCGCCGAGGTGCTGGCACTGGTGCCGGACGAGTGGCTGGAAGGCGATCCGGCCGAAGTGCGGCAGCGCTACCTGGACTTCTTCACCTACCGCCTCGCCAACCGCGGCTGGGTCGACTCGCTGGAGGCCGCGCGTGCCGCACGTGTTTGAGTACGCGCTGCTGCGGGCGGTGCCGCGGCAGGAGCGGGGCGAGTTCATGAACGTCGGCGTCATCGTTTACTGCGCCCCGTTGGACTTCCTGTGCGCGAAGACCTATGTGGACGGTGAGCGGTTGCGGGCGCTGGACCCGCTGCTGGACGTCGAAATGCTGGAAACCTCGCTGAAGCACCTCACGAACTCGTGCGACGGCACTGCCGACGCCGGTCCGGTGAGCAGGACAACGGTTGGGCAACGCTTCCGCTGGCTGACGGCGCCCCGCAGCACCATCGTCCAGACCTCACCTGCGCATACGGGTTTCACCGACGACCCGTATGCCGAGGTCACACGGCTCTTCGAAGCGTTGGTGCTGCCGCCCAGGTAGGTTCCTCGCAACCTGAACGGACGAACCGCGTCCCTAGGTGCAAAGCGAAACTAACGCGATCGGGGTTGGCGACACATGAGCGCTGGGTATCACCACGGCTACCAGCAGCCGCGGCGTCCCATGCCGCCGCAGCGGCCGATGAAGAAGAAGAGGCGTCCTGGACGCGTCATTCTGGTGCTGCTGCTCGTCCTGGTGCTGGGCACCGTCGGATTCGGTTTCTACGTCGACTCGTCGTTGAAGCGGATCGACGCGCTGCCGGACTACGAGGGCCGTCCCGCGGAGACGCCGGGCACCACGTGGCTGCTCGTCGGTTCGGACGCGCGAGAGGGCCTGACGCAGGAGCAGAAGGACGCGCTCGCCACCGGCGACGCGGCCGGTCGGCGCACCGACACCATCATGATGCTGCACCTGCCGGACAACAGCGCGGCCAAGCCGGTGCTGCTGTCGATCCCGCGTGACTCCTACGTCGCGATCGAGGGCAACGGCCGCAACAAGGTCAACGCGTCGTACGCGTTCGGCGGTCCGCAACTGCTCGTGAAGACCGTTGAAGGCGCGACCGGCGTGCGGATCGACCACTACATGGAGATCGGCTTCGGCGGGTTCTCCGACATGGTCGACGCGGTCGGCGGTGTCGACATCTGCATCGACCAGCCGATCAAGGACCCGCTGGCGGGCATCGACCTGGCAGCGGGCTGCCAGGAGCTCGACGGCCCGCAGGCGCTCGGGTTCGTGCGGACCCGCGCGTTCGCGACCGCTGACCTGCAGCGCGTGCAGAACCAGCGGCAGTTCCTGTCGGCGTTGTTCGAGAAGGTCAAGAGCCCGGCCACGCTCGCGAACCCGTTCCGCGTCATCCCGCTGATGAACGCGGCGGCCGGTTCGGTGTCGGTGAACACCGACGACCACGTGTGGCATCTGGCGAGCGTCGCCTTGAACATGAGCGATGCGACCAGCGGCACGGTGCCCGTCGGGGGAACCCCGACGATCGGCGGCCAGTCGGTCGTGCAGTGGAACAAGGAGAAGGCCTCGCAGCTCTTCGACCTGATCAGCAAGGACGAGCCGGTGCCCGCCGAACTGATCGCCCCTCCGAAGTGATCCCTACGACTTGACGGGCTCGGAAGTGGGCTCCGAGCTGGTCAAACCGGCCTCCTGCGCGATGCCTTCGAGCTCGCGCAGGAGGTCGTCGTAAATAGGCGTCGTTGACATGGTGTTGCCCCCTCTTGCTGATCTTCCCCCGTTCAGGTGACGGGAGCTTACGCCCCTGTACCCGTTCTTCCTGCCCGATATGCCTCAGCGACGCTAAATGTTGGCTAAAGCCACCTTGTGACCAGGCACTATGTGGGCCTGCCACATGTCGATCGCGCCATGTGACGCCTACCGTTTCCGGTCATGTCGAGTGTCACGGGTCACACCGCGCTGGTCACCGGAGCCGCGAGCGGCATCGGCCTGGCCTGCGCCCGCGCGCTGGCGTCGTCGGGTGCCAAGGTTCATCTGGTCGACCTCGATCCCCAGGTCCTCTCGTTCGCTGAAGAACTCGGCGGCGTCGGGCACGTGCTCGACCTGACCGGTTCGGTCGTCGCCTTGCCGGCCGAGATCGACGTCCTGGTCAACAACGCCGGCGTGCAGCACGTCGCGCCCATCCACGAGTTCCCCGCCGAGCGCTTCTCGGCGATGGTCGAGCTGATGCTGGGGGCGGCGTTCCGGCTGTCCCGGCACGTGCTGCCGCACATGTACTCACGCGGCTGGGGCCGGCTGGTCCACATCTCCAGCGTGCACGGGACGCGCGCGTCCGCGTTCAAATCCGCCTACGTCGCCGCGAAGCACGGCCTGGAGGGGTTCTCCAAGGTCGCGGCTCTGGAGGGCGCTCCGCACGGCGTGACCTCGAACTGCGTGGCGCCCGGTTACGTGCGGACTCCGTTGGTGGAGAAGCAGATCGCGGACCAGGCGCGCGTTCACGAGATCTCCGAGGGCGAGGTCTCGTCGCAGATCTTCCTGCAGCGCACCGCCATCAAACGGCTGATCGAGCCTTCCGAGGTTGCCGACGCCGTGTTGTGGTTGTGCGACAACAGTTTTGTCACAGGCACGTCGTTGGCCGTCGACGGCGGCTGGACTGCTCAATGAGGAGTTGTCGATGATCAAGAAAGTGGTAGGCGCATCGCTCATCGGGACAACTGTCGAGTGGTACGACTTCTTCCTCTACGGCTCGGCAGCCGCTCTGGTGTTCAACAAGCTCTTCTTCCCGACCGCGGACCCGTTGACCGGCACGCTGCTCGCGTTCACCACGTACGCGATCGGGTTCCTCGCCCGGCCGTTGGGTGGCCTGGTGTTCGGTCACTTCGGCGACCGGTTGGGGCGCAAGAAGTTGCTGGTGCTGTCGTTGCTGCTGATGGGTGGCGCGACGATGCTGATGGGTGTGCTGCCGACGTACGCGTCGGTGGGCGTGCTGGCGCCGGTGCTGCTGACGTTGTTGCGGCTGGTGCAGGGTTTCGCGCTCGGTGGCGAGTGGGGCGGGGCCGTGCTGATCGTGTCGGAGCACGGTGATCCGGCGCGGCGCGGGTTCTGGGCGTCGTGGCCGCAGGCCGGTGTGCCGTGCGGCAACCTGCTGGCGACCGGTGTGCTCGCGGTGCTGGCGGCGGTGCAGTCGGACGCGGACTTCCTCGCGTGGGGCTGGCGGATCCCGTTCCTGCTCTCCGGTGTGCTCGTGGTGATCGGCCTGTGGATCCGGCTGTCGGTGTCCGAGTCGCCGGTCTTCCTGGCCGCCCAGGAGAAGGCGGCGCAGCGCAAGGCCCCAGAGCCGGAGAAGGCGCCCGCGCTGGAGCTGCTGAAGCACAACTGGCGCGAGGTGCTGATCGCGATGGGCGCGCGGTTCGCCGAGAACGTGTCGTACTACGTGATCACGGCGTTCATCCTGGTCTACGTGGTGACCGGGCTCGGGCTGTCGAAGTCGGTGGGACTCAACGCGGTGCTGATCGCCTCCGCCGTGCACCTGGTCACGATCCCGGTGTGGGGCCACCTCTCGGACAGGTTCGGGCGGCGGTCGATCTACCTGGTCGGTGCGGTCGGCATGGCCGCGTGGATCTTCGCGTTCTTCGCGTTGCTCGACACGAAGGACCCGGTGCTGATCACGGTGGCGACGACGGTCGGCCTGGTGCTGCACGGCGCGATGTACGGGCCGCAGGCGGCGTTCTTCTCGGAGCTGTTCGGGACGCGGGTGCGGTACTCGGGCGCGTCGGTCGGCTACCAGCTGGCGTCGATCGTGGCCGGTGCGCTGGCACCGTTGATCGCGACGGCGTTGTTGCAGGCGTACAAGTCCTCGTTCCCCATCGCGGTGTACGTGTTGATCACGTGTGTGATCACCGTGGTCGCGATCGCATTCGCCCGTGAGACCCGTGGTGCGGATCTGGAGGAACATGACAGGGTTGGGGTGTGACACGACGGCGTGAGGCCGAACTGGCGGCGTTGTTCGAGACCGCGTCCGAGCTCGCGGGCATGCGCGACCCGGACGCGGTTCTCCGCTCGATCGTGCGCAGGGCGCGCAAGCTGCTCGGCACCGACGTGTCGTACCTGTCGATGAACGACCCGGCCGGCACCTACATGCGGGTGACGGACGGGTCGATCTCGCCGTTGTTCCAGAAGGTGCGGCTGGGCCTCGGCGAGGGCCTGGGCGGGCTGGTGGCGCAGACCGCGCGGCCGTACGCGACCTCCGACTACTTCGCGGACGCCCGGTTCAACCACACGAACCCGATCGACTCGGCGGTGCACGACGAGGGCCTGGTGGCGATCCTGGGCGTGCCGCTGAAGCTCGACTCGAAGGTCATCGGCGTGCTCTACGCGGCCGACCGGACCTCGCGGGAGTTCCCGCCGGAGGAAGTCGCTCTGCTGTCGTCGCTGGCCGACCACGCGGCGATCGCGATCGACACGGCGTCGTTGTTCGCGACGATCCAGTCGCACAACGAGGCCATGAAACGGGCAGAGGAGTCGCACGACCGGCTCACGGACCTGGTGCTGCGCGGTGGTTCCTCGGCTGAGGTGGCGGCGGCCGTGGGGGAGTTGCTCGGCGGACCGGTCGAGGTGCTGGAGACGGTGCCGTCGTTGGTCGTGCGGGCCAACGGGCGCGCGGTGCTGATCGACGACGTGTGGGTGTGCGCGGTGCTGGCGGGCTCGGAGTTGCTGGGCGGTATCGCGTTGGCAGGGCGCCCGGATCTGTCGGACGCGGACCGGCGCGTGTTCGAACGGTCGGCGGCCGTGACGGCGTTGTTGTTGCTGCTGCGGCGAACCGTGGCCGAGGCGGAGAACAAGGTCCGCGGTGAGCTCATCACCGACATCCTGGACGGGCGGGATCCGGTGGGCCTGGTGGCACGGGCGCGGAGGGTCGGCGTCGAGCTCTCCGACCCGCACGTGGTGCTGGTGGCGGACGGGAACCTTTCCGCCGCAACGCATTACGCGTCGGTCTGCAGAGGACTTGCCGGATCCCGCGACCGGGATGTCGTGCTGGCGCTGCCTTCGTCCTCCACGGACGTCGCTCGCGATGTCGCGAAGGCGCTGGACGCGACGGTGGGCGCCTGCGGCCCTGTCGTGGGGCCGGTGGCGATCGCGGCGGCGTACGAGGAAGCGCGGCGGTGCCTGAGAGCGTTGCGGCAGCTGGGGCGGGAGAAGGACGCCGCGACGATGGACGACCTGGGCTTCGTCGGCGTGCTGCTGGGCGATCGCGCGGACGTGTCCGGATACGTGCGGTCGGTGCTGGGACCGGTGATCGACTACGACTCCGAACGCGGCACGGAACTGGTGCACACGCTGGAGATCTACTTCCGGTGTGGTGCGAACCTGAGCCGCGCCAAAGCCGAGCTGCACCTCCACGTCAACACGGTCACGCAACGACTGGACAGAGTCACGTCGTTGCTCGGCGACTGGCAGTCGCCGGACCGCGTGCTGGAGGTGCAGCTCGCCCTGCGCCTACTTCGCCTGCAGGGATAGCGGTTCCCTGACCGGCACGGCGTCGCCCGCGGCAGCGTCGGAGTTGCCGAACGGCTTGGCGATCAGCATGTAGACCAGGCCGATGCCGACCACGAGCGCACCGCTGAGGATGACGACGTAGTTGTCGTACCAGGGCGCGTCCGGGGTGCGCGGCCAGACCATGTTGACCATCGCCGCGACGCCGTACGCGAGCGCCAGTACGTTGACGATCAGGCCCCAGCGGCCGAGCGTGAACTCGCCGGACGGCGTCCAGCCCTTGAGCCTGGCCCGCAGCGCCGCGAACACGACCATCTGGAAGCCCAGGTAGATGCCGAGCGTCGCGAACGACACGATCTTGTCCAGCGCGTTCGTCGACAGCATCGAGGCGAACACGATGACCACCGGGATGATGCCGGCGAGCGCCAGCGCGAACGGCGGGATGTGGCGCTTCTGGTTGAACTTCGCCAGCGCCCTGTGCCCGAAGATCATCTTGTCGCGGGCGTAGGAGTAGGTCAGCCGGGAAGCCGCCGCCTGCAACGACATCGTGCAGGACAGGAACGAGATCAGCACGACCGCGATCACGATCTTGTAGCCGACCGGGCCGAACGCAGTGGTCAGAATGCTCGTGACCGGGTCGGCGTCCTCGCCGCTGATGACCTTGCCGAAGTCCGGCACCGCGAGCAGCAGCGACAGGCACGCGAACGTGGCCGCAGCGCCGCCGATGTAGATGGTGCGGCGCATGGCCTTCGGGATGACGCGGCCGGGGTCCTTGACCTCTTCCGCGGTGTCACCGCACGCCTCGAAGCCGTAGTACTGGTAGAGGCCGATGATGCCCGCCGCGAAGAACGCGGGCAGGTAGCTGCCCGACCCACCGGCACCGAAGCTGTCGAAGAGCACTCCCAGACCGTGGATCCGGTTGTCCACCAACAGCCAGATGCCGACCGCGAGCGCACCGACGATCTCCGCGGCGAACCCGAAGATGGCGGCCCAGCTCAGCACCTTGGTGCCCGCGTAGTTGATCAGCGTGGACACCACGATGATCGCGATGGCGCACAGCACGGTGTTGCCGACGTTCGCGGTGTAGCCGAGAAGCGTGGCCAGGTAAGGACCCGCGCCGTAGCTGACGGACGCGATGGTGACCAGCAGGGCGATCATGTAGACCCAGCCGGTCATCCACGCCCAGCGCTTGCCCCACAGACGGCGTGCCCAGGGGTACACGCCGCCCGCGACCGGGTACTGCGCCACGAGTTCGCCGAAGATCAGCGCGACCAGGAACTGGCCGACGCCCGCGACGACGAAGCTCCAGATCATCGGCGGGCCGCCCAGTGCGAGGGCGACGCCGAACAACGTGTACGTGCTGACCACGGGGGAGAGGTAGGTGAAACCCAGCGAGAAGTTCGCCCAGGGACTCATGTCCCGCTTGAACTCCGAGGTGTAGCCGAGATCCTTGAGCCTGTCCTCCGCTGTGGGCGGGTCCTGGAGCGTCGTCATCACGCCTCCTTGATCAGGTCGGCGGCGCGTTCTCCAATCATGAGCACCGTGACCATGGGGTTCACGGTGGGCATGGTGGGGAACACGGACGCGTCGACAACTCGCAGGCCTTCGAGACCGATGACCTTGAGGTCACCGTCCACGACGGACCCGATGGCACAGGTGCCGGCCGGGTGGTAGACGGTGTGGGCCGCCCTGCGGCCGTACTCGGACAGAGCCTCGTCGCTCGTGACGTCCGGGCCGGGGGCGATCTCCCGCTTGAGCCACGACTTCAGCGGTTCCTGTTCCGCGATCTTCCGCGCGATCTTGAAGCCGTCGACCAGGGTCTGCTCGTCGTAGCCGTCGGGGTTGGTGAAGTACCCGAAGTCGAGCGCCGGCTTCTCCGCCGGGTCGCTGGACTTCAGCCACAGCCTGCCCTTGCTGTGCGGCCTGGGGATGTTCGGCGTCATGCAGACCCCGTGCTCCACCTTCGGGTAGCCGAGGCGTTCCGTGTTGGTGGTGAACGGGATCTGGTAGAAGTGGAACATCAGGTCCGGTCGCGGGTCGGACTCGTCGCGCCGGATGAACAGACCGGCGTCGGAGTCCATCACCGAGTTCTCCGGCAACGGTTTCGTGGTCTCCCAGACGATGACCGACTCCGGGTGGTCGAGCAGGTTCTCGCCGACGCCGGGCAGGTCGTGCTTCGGCTCGATACCGATGCCGCTGAGGTGCTCGGCGTCGCCGATGCCCGAGAGCATCATCAGTCGCGGGGTGTCGATGGCGCCCGCACAGAGGAGAACCTCCTTGTCGGCCTCGACGTAGCCCTTGTCGGTGTGCACGCCGATCGCGCGGTTGCCGTCGAACTCGATCCGGCCGGCCCAGGTGTCGAGCAGCAGGGTCAGGTTCCTGCGGCTGCCGAGGATCGGGTGGAGGTACGCGGTGCTCGCCGACGACCGCTGGTTGTTCTTCTCCGGATGGTAGGCGATGGAGAAGAAGCCGACGCCGTCCTCGAAGGGCCGCGCGTTGAAGTCGTCGATCTCCGGGACGTCGACGGCCTTTCGGGTGGCGGCCACGAAGTCCTTGGCGATCGGATTCCGGTCCTTCTCCTCGACCGGGATGATGTTGAGCTGGACCTTGTCGTAGTACGGCCCGAGCGCGTCCCAGGTCCAGCCGTGGCCCCAGTCGTCGAAGTCCTGCGGCAGCGGCTTGAACGAGATCAGCGTGTTGTGGCTGGAACACCCGCCGAGCACCTTCGCGCGGCTGTGCCGGATGTGCGAGTTGCCGCGGGGCTGCTCGACCGTGGGGTAGTCGTAGTCGTACTCGGTCTCGAGCAGGTTGATCCAGTTGCGCAGGGCGAGGATCTTCTCGTCACCGACGTCGGACGGCCCGCCCTCGATGACCGCGACCGTGACGTTCTCGTCTTCGGTGAGTCTCGCGGCGAGCACACAGCCCGCCGTTCCGCCGCCGACGATCACGTAGTCGTACGCGGTCACTGGGAGTCCTTTCGCGCGGAATCAGTACTGCGTGCAAACCAGTTCTGGGCTTGGGGCTTGAGGTTCTGGTAGACGTGCTTGGGCTCGGTGTACTCGTGCAGCCCGGCGGTGCCGAGCTCACGGCCGACACCGGAGCGCTTGAAGCCGCCCCACTCGGCCTGCGGCAGGTAGGGACCGAACTCGTTGATCCAGACCGTGCCGTGGCGGAGCTTCTTCGCGACGCGCTGCGCCTTGTCGAGGTCCTGGCTCCAGACACCGCCCGCGAGGCCGTACTCGGTGTCGTTGCCGAGCGCGATCGCCTCTTCCTCGGTCTCGAACCGTTCGGCGGTGATGATCGGGCCGAACGTCTCGTCCCTGACGAGCTTCATGTCCCTGGTGCAGTCCGCGTAGACGGTGGGGCGGAAGAAGAAACCGTTCCGCAGCTCGGGATCGTCCGGACGCTTGCCGCCCGCCTTGAGGGTCGCGCCCTCCTGCCTGGCGATCTCGACGTAGCTCTCGACCTTGGCGCGGTGCTCGGCACTCACCAGTGGCCCGGACTCGGTGTCCTCGTCGAAACCGTTGCCCAGCTTGATCCTGTCGGCCCGGCGCGCGACCTCGTTCACGAAGTCGTCGTAGATGCTCGTGTGCACGATGAGCCTGGTGCCGGACGAGCAGACCTGGCCGGCGTGGAAGAACGCCGCCGTGAGCGCGTAGTCGACCGCGGTGTCGAAGTCGGTGTCGGCGAAGACGATGTTCGGGTTCTTGCCGCCGAGTTCGAGGGCGACCTTCTTCACCGTCTTGGCCGCGCTCGCCATGATCCGCTGGCCGGTCGCGAGGCTGCCGGTGAACGAGATCAGGTCGACGTCCGGGTGTTCGGACAGCGGCGCGCCGACCTCGGGACCCGTGCCGAGGACGAGGTTCGCGACGCCGTCGGGCAGGCCTGCTTCCCGCAGCAGTTCGAACAGCTTGATGGTGGTGAGCGGGGTGATCTCGCTCGGCTTCGCCACCAGTGTGTTGCCGGCGAGCAGGGCCGGGGCGATCTTCCAGGACACCTGCAGCAGCGGGTAGTTCCAGGGCGCGATCATGCCGCACACGCCGACGGGTTCGTAGTCGACGCGGCTGATGACGTCCGGCGGCGCACCCTGGACGATCTTCGGGTGCAGCAGGCCGGCCAGGCCCCCGTAGTAGCGGAACACGGAGACGACGTCGTCCACGTCGATGCGGCTCTCCACCACCGTCTTGCCGGTGTCGAGCGTCTCGGTGCGGGCGATGTCCTCCTTGTCGCGCTCCAGGAGGTCCGCGACGCGGTTCAGCACGGCGGCGCGGTGTTCGGGGCTGGAGTGCTGCCAGTCGCCGTGGTCGAAGGCGTTTCTGGCCTTCGCGATCGCCTGGACGGCCTGTTCGCGGGTTTGGTCCTCGACCTCGGTGAGAACACTCTGGTCGAAGGGGTTGATGATCTGCCGCACCGGCGACACGCCTCCCTGTTTCGTGTGTCCACGTAGGACACTGGGGTGTAGCCGGTCGCCGGTGGCGGTAAACCGTGACGACCGTCTCTACTTCAAGTTCCTGCGCAGTCGGGTGAAAAGCCGAGCGTTGCTCATTGCCACAACGCCCACGACGTCGTCCGGGTTGTCACCGTCTCGATAGGTCGCGACGAACTTCCTGTCCTCGATGGACCCATCTTCGACGCGAACGTCGTTCGTCGCTCGCCCGATGAACTGAATTCGCACGCCGTATTGATCCGACCAGACGTAACCGCCGTTGGTGTGCGTCGCGACCGTCTCACCCGCGAGCAGGTTGCGGGTGGCGATCTGCGCCTGTTCGGTCGCGGACGTCCAGTGCTCGGCGCGGTGGCCGGCGCAGTTCGCGACGTCGCCGACGGCCACGACGTTCTTCAGGTTCGTGACGCCGCCCGCGTCGCACACGACGCCGTTGTCGACCTTGACCGGTCCGCCGGCGAGCCAGTCCGTCGCCGGGCGCACGCCCACGCCCGCGACGACGACGTCGGCGTTGACATGACGGCCGTCCGCGAGGTTGATTCCGCCATCAACGTTGACTGAATCAACATTGACTCCCGTAATCAACGTTGATCCGTGGTCGCCGTGCAGTTGTCCACATGCGGCACCCATCTCCGCGCCGAGCACGCGCATGAGCGGTGCCGGAAGCGCTTCGATGACGGTGACCTCCTTGCCGAGCGCGCGCGCACTGGACGCGATCTCCGCGCCGATGAAGCCCGCACCGATCACGCCGACGTGCTGTGCGTCGACGAACGCGTCGCGGAGCTTGATGGCGTCGTCGAGGGTGCGCAGGACGTGCGTGTTCGGAATTGTCCGCGGTATACCGCCGGTCGCGATGACGAAGCCGTCGGCCGCGACCGTCGTGCCGTCGCTGAGCGCCAGTTCGTGGGCGGAGAGCAGCCCGGTGGCCTGGACGCCGAGGCGCCAGTCCGCGTCGAGCGCGTCGAGGTCCTCCTGGTCCGCGAGCGGCACCGCCTCGACCTTGCCGAGGAGGAAGTCCTTCGACAGGGGAGGCCGGTCGTAGGGCAGATGCACCTCGTCGCCCACGACGACGAGCCGCCCGTCGAACCCCTGCCGGCGCAGTGCCTGCGCCGACCTCAAGCCGGCCAGTGATGCGCCGATGATCGCGATCGTCCTCACGCCACGTCCTCGTTCACTTCGACATCGACATAGACCTCTCCATCCTGCACAAGGACGGGATAGGTCTTCACCGGTCTTTTGGCGGGGAGACAAGTCGGCTCGCCGGTGCGAAGGTCGAAGCTCGCGGCGTGCAGAGGGCACTCCACGAAGCATCCCTCCAGCCATCCCTCGCTCAGGGAGGCGTCCTGGTGGGTGCACGTGTCGTCGACGGCATACAGAACACCGTCGGCGTTGAACACCGCGATCGGCGCATGAGGGCCGACGATGCGCACCGCCTCTCCCGGGGGCAGGTCCATGAGAGCGCAGGCGCGGATCATCGTCGGCCTCCGTTGCGTTACGCGGCACGCGTTCCGAATGACGCAACACAATGTGCGGCTCGAACGACGCGCCGTCAAGAGGCCAGCAGGTTGTTTTGCCTGCCGGTTACTGTTGCGCGATGAGCAACTCCGACTCGGCAGCTCAGGTGCAGTCCGTCGACAGAGCCATCAGCGTGCTCGAACTACTGGCGCAGGGTGAGGCCGGTATCACCGAAATCGCAGGTGAACTGGGTGTGCACAAGTCCACGGTGTCCAGACTCGTCTCCGTGCTGGAGGCGCGTGGCCTGGTCGAGCAGCTCGGGGAAAGAGGCAAATACGCCATCGGTTTCGGTGTCGTCCGCTTGGCGGGTGCCGCCACCGGCCGCATGGACCTGACCAAACTCGGCCAGCCCGTGTGCCAGACGCTCGCGGACTCCTTCGGCGAGACCGTCAACATCGCCGTGCACGACGCCGGCGTCGCCATCAACATCACCCAGGCCCGCGGCTCCGCGGCCGTCTCGGCCGTGAACTGGATCGGCCAGCGCACGCCCCTGCACGCCACGTCGTCGGGCAAGATCCTGCTCGCCCACCTCGACCTGGACGAACGCAAGCGTTTGGTCTCCTTGCCGCTCGACTCGTACACCGAGAACACCGTTGTGGACGCCGAGACATTGCTGGCCGAACTGGAGCAGGTCGCGGCGCAGGGGTTCGCGGCGTGCTTCGAGGAGCTGGAACTGGGGTTGCACGCGGTCGCCGTCCCGGTGCGGGGGCACCGAGGTGAGGTCGTGGCGGCGATGAGCGCCTCCGGGCCGTCGTACCGGTTGTCGCGGGAACGGGTCGAGCAGATCGTGCCGACGATGTCCTCGGCGGCCGCTGATCTCTCGGCCCAGCTCGGCTATTTCGCGGGCTGATCCCGCCTGGGCTGATCCCGCTGTGGGTGGCGTTCGGCGAGCGTGTCGCCGAACGCCACCGACGACTCGGCGTACTCGGCGTGCGGCTTGCCGTTGCTGCACCAACGTCCTGATTTGCCCGGTTTCACGGGCTTTCGAGCCTGGACGCGCCCGAACGCGGTATTGACACCGGGTCGCACTGGCCGCAACTTGTTGCAGATAGCGGAACAGGTTCTGTTGCGCGCAGCGGCGGCGAAGGGTGTGCGGATGCCTGGACAAGTGCCTCGCGTGGTGCTCGTGGGAGCGGGGATCGTCGGTTGCGCGCTCGCTGACGAGCTCACCGGACGCGGCTTCACCGACGTCACGGTGCTGGACCAGGCGCAGGGGCTCGCGGCCGGCGGGTCGAGCAGCCACGCGCCGGGCCTGGTGTTCCAGACGAACTCCTGCCGCAGCATGACCTCGTTCGCCCGCTACACGGTCGAGAAGTACACGGCTCTGGGCTGTTTCGACCAGATCGGTGGCTTGGAGATCGCCACCAGCCCCGAACGCCTCGCCGACCTCACGCGCCGCCACGGCTGGGCCACGTCGTGGGGTGTGGAGAGCCGGCTCGTCGGGCCGGACGAGGTGGCGGAGCTGCACCCGTTGCTGGATCGGGAGCTCATCCTCGGTGGGTTCCTGATTCCTGGCGACGGGCTCGCGAAACCCGTTGTCGCGGCGGAGGTTCAGGCGCAGCGGGCGGGTGAGCGCGGGGCCCGGTTCGTGTTCGGGCAGAAGGTCGTCGCGGTCGAGACGGCGGGGGACCGGGTCATCGGGGTGCGCACCGAGACGGACACCTTCCCCGCGGACATCGTCGTGTCGTGCGCCGGGATGTGGGGGCCGGTGCTGGGGGAGATGGTCGGGCTGAGCATCCCGCTCGTGCCGATGGCCCACCAGTACGTGTTCACCGGCGACGTGAACGCCAGTGCGGAAGCGCTTGCGCGGCAACCCATCCTGCGGCACCAGGAGGCGGACCTGTACTTCCGCTCGCACGGCCAGGCGCTGGGCATCGGGGCGTACGGGCACCGGCCCATGCCGATCGCGGCCAGGGACATCACCGGGTCGGAGCTGCCGTTCACCAAGGAGGACTTCGAGGCGTCGTGGGAGTCGGCCGTCGAGCTGATCCCGGCGCTGGCCGAGGCCGGGGTGGATCGCGGGTTCAACGGGCTGTTCTCGTTCACCAGCGACGGGATGCCGTTGCTGGGCGAACACCCGCGGCTGCAGGGCTTCTGGGTGGCCGAGGCGGTGTGGATCACGCACTCCGCCGGTGTCGCGAAGGCGATGGCCGAGTGGATCGTCGACGGGCAGCCGGAGCTGGACCTGCACTCCAGCGACCTCAACCGGTTCGAGCAGGTGCAGCTGGCGCCGGACTACGTGCTGGAACGCAGTTGCCAGAACTTCGTCGAGGTCTACGACCTGCTGCACCCGTTGCAGCCCATGGAGAGCCCGCGGCCGATCCGGACGAGTCCGTTCTACGGCCGGCAGCAGGAGCTCGGCGCGTTCTTCCTGGAGGCGTCCGGGTGGGAGCGGCCGCACTGGTACGAGGCCAACGCGGGCCTGCCCGAGGTCGCGGAGGTGCCGGAACGCAACGAATGGGCGAGCCGGTACTGGTCACCGATCTGCGGCGCCGAGGCGTTGGTGACGCGCAGGCGGGTCGCGCTGTTCGACATGACGCCGTTGAAGCGGCTGGAGGTCAGCGGGCCGGGTGCGCTGGAGTTCCTGCAGCGCATGACGACCAACAACCTGAACCGCAAGCCGGGCGCGGTGGTCTACACGCTGTTGCTCGACGAGCAGGGCGGGGTGCGGAGCGACCTCACGATCGCGCGCCTCGACGCGAACACCTTCCAGGTCGGCGCGAACGGCAACCTCGACCTGGAGTGGCTCGCGAAGCACGCGCCGAATGACGTCTACGTCAAGGACATCACGGCCGGCACGTGCTGCATCGGTTTGTGGGGACCGAAAGCACGCGACCTGCTCAACGAGATCTCGCACACGCTGGACGTGCAGAAGGGCTACTTCACCGCGCAGAAGGCGTTCATCAAGAACGTTCCGGTGACCGCGCTGCGACTGTCCTATGTGGGCGAATTCGGCTGGGAGCTCTACACCACCGCGGACATGGGCGCCAAGCTGTGGGACACGCTGTGGGAGGCCGGTCAGAAGCACGGTGTCATCGCGGCCGGGCGTGGTGCGTTCAACAGCTTGCGGCTGGAGAAGGGTTACCGGTCGTGGGGCACGGACGTGACGACCGAGCACGACCCGTTCGAGGCCGGGCTCGGGTTCGCGGTGCGCAAGGACAAGGAGTTCCTGGGCAAGGAAGCGCTGGAGCGCCGTACGTCCACCAAGAAGCTCACCTGCCTCACGATCGACGACCCGCGGCAGGTCGTGATGGGCAGCGAACCCGTTTTCCACCAGGGAGAACCGGTCGGCTACGTCACGAGCGCCGCCTACGGGTACACGACCGGGCTCAACATCGCGTACGCGTGGCTGCCCGCCGGCGTCGACGAGGTGGAGATCGAGTACTTCGGCCAGAAGGTGAAGGCACGCCCGGCTCAGGAGCCGTTGTTCGACCCCGAGATGAAGCGGCTCAGAGGCTGATATGGCCCCCGGGGTGGCCTACGACGCCATCGTCATCGGCCTCGGCGGCATGGGCAGTGCCGCCGCGTACCGGCTCGCCCAGCGCGGCAAGAGGGTGCTGGGACTGGAGAAGTTCACGCCCGCGCACGCGAACGGGTCGAGCCACGGCGGATCGCGCATCACCCGGCAGGCCTACTTCGAGGACCCCGCGTACGTGCCGTTGCTGCTGCGCGCCCACGAGATGTGGGACCAGATCGAGCGCGACAGCGGGCAGCGGATCTTCCACCGCGTCGGCGGGGTCCTGGTCGGCACGCCGGACAGCCGCACCATCAGCGGCAGCCGTGAGAGCGCCGAGCAGTACGGCCTCAAACACGAAATGCTGGACGCGCGACAGATCCGCGAGCGCTTCCCGACGATGCGCCCGGCACCAGACGAAGTCGGGCTCTACGAGGACGGTGCCGGACTCGTCGTGCCGGAGGCGTCCGTGAGGGCTCACCTCGACCTGGCCACCAGAGCCGGCGCCGAGCTGCACTTCGAGGAACCGGTGATCCACTGGGAAGGCGGCAGGGTCACCACGGCGCGTGCGACCTACGAGGCAGAGCACGTCGTGGTGTGTCCCGGACCGTGGGCGCCGGAACTGTTGCGGGACCTGCGAATCCCGTTCGGGATCGAACGTCAGGTCCAGTTCTTCTTCACCCCGGAGGAGAACCTCCGGGACCACCCGGTCTACATCTGGGAACGCGACGGCACCTTCTACGGCTTCCCCGAGCTGGACGGCGCCGTGAAGGTCGCGATCTTCGGCAACGGCGACATCTGCACGCCGGAGACCATCGACCGCACGGTCCACGACGACGAGATCCGGGCGATCGAGGACTTCATGCGAACGGTGATGCCCGGCATCGCGGGCACTTTCCAACGGGCCGCTACCTGCACGTTCACCAACACCGCGGACGGGCACTTCGTCATCGCGAAACACCCCGGACACGACAACGTGACTGTGGCGTGCGGCTTCTCCGGGCACGGCTTCAAGTTCGTGCCCGTCGTCGGCGAGATCCTGGCCGACCTCACGATCGACGGGGCCACGCGGCACCCGATCGCACTTTTCGACCCTGCTCGCTTGAGAGGCGGAGCATGACCGGCAGCCTGATCTCGACCCTTGAGGGCCGCTACTACACCGATCCCGCGATCTTCGAGCGGGAGCAGGCGAACATCTTCGAGAAGATGTGGTTCTGCGCGGTCAAGTCGGGCGACCTCGCCGGCCCCGGTGACTTCCGCACCGTGCAGGTCGGCCGCGAAAGCGTGCTCATCGCGCGGGACCGCGGCGGCAAGCTCAACGCGTTCCTCAACGTCTGCCGGCACCGCGGCGCGCGCATCTGCGTCGACGAGGCGGGCAGCGTGAAGCGTGCGTTCCAGTGCCCGTACCACGCGTGGACCTACGCGTTGGACGGCAAGCTGATCGCCGCGCCGAACCTCACGTCGATGCCGGACGTCGACCGCGTGGAGTACGGCCTGACGAAGGTGCATCTCCGCGAATGGCTCGGCTACGCATGGGTGAACCTCGCCGAGGACCCGCCCGGTTTCGAGGACGACGTGCTGAGCGCCGTGACGGAGCGTCTCGGCTCGCTGGAGGGCATCGACGGGTACGAGATCGACCAGTTGTCCGTGGGCAAACGAATCGTCTACGACGTCAAGGCCAACTGGAAGCTGATCATCGAGAACTTCATGGAGTGCTACCACTGCGCGACGATCCACCCCGAGCTGACCGAGGTGCTGCCCGAGTTCGCCGACGGCTACGCGGCGCAGTACTACGTCGGGCACGGGGCGGAGTTCGGTGACGACGTCAAAGGCTTCACCGTCGACGGCGGCGAGGGCTTCGGAAAACTTGCGTCGTTGGAAGAAGAACGCGACCGGAAGTATTACGCCATAACCGTCAAACCGCAGGTGTTCATCAACCTCGTGCCGGACCACGTGATCCTGCACCGCATGTACCCGGTGGCGGTCGACCGGACCGTCGTCGAGTGCGATTGGCTCTACGCCAAGGAAGTGGTCAACACCGGGCGTGACGTCTCTCGCTCGGTCGAGCTGTTCCACCGGGTGAACGAGCAGGACTTCGAAGCCTGTGAGCGTTGCCAGCCCGCGATGGCCTCCCGTGCTTACGCGCGCGGCGGAGTGCTGGTGCCCTCAGAGCATCACATCGGCGGGTTCCACGACTGGCTCGTCCAGAAACTGGAATCAGCCGACTAGGGGATCGACTGGTCACCCGTGCACGCGAAAGCTTGCACGGGTGATGGAGCAGACGGACTTCTTGCTCCCGGACGGGGAGCACGACCTTCTCCGCCGCATCCGGCAACTCGCCGAGCGCGCGGAACGGACGGCGCACAACCGGTCCAACTTCGTCGGACCGCCGCCGTCGCAGGAGCACCTGGACATCCTCGCGGAGATCAGAACGCTCTCCGAGGAGATGACCACGGGCACGTCCAGCACGGGAAGACGGGCCGAGGCATTGCCCCGGCCCGCCAGACCCGCGGACGATCTCATCGTCCCGGGGAAGATGTGACGGTCAGCGGCGCTGGCCGCGCACCATCTTGACGAGACCCTTCATGGTCTCCTCCAGCCCGGAACCGAACGGGTTGTCGTGCACCAGATAGGTCCAGGTCGAACTCGGGCGCTTCACCCCGGCGTCGGTGAGGTCGAAGCCGTCATCCGTGATCTTGGCGGCTTCGTAGGAGTCACCCGCCTGTTCCCACGACTCCGGCACGATCTTGTTGAACGCGGGAATCGCCTCGCGGTGGAACTCGTCCAACGGGTTCTGCCGCGCGAGCGCGCGCAGGTGGATGCCCTCACGCAGGTCTGACAGGAACGTCAGGTGGTGCGTCCACAGGTCGTCGAGGTAGAAGAGCGTGATCTTGCGCGCGGCCTCGGCGGCGACCTCGTCGGACGCGCCTTCCTTGGCGCCGAGCTTCTCGAACGCCGCGTCCGTGCGCAGCACCACGTCGCGGTGCTTGAGCAGCAGCTGCCGCTGGTGCTCGATCAGCTTGTTGTAGCGCCAGGTGTTGCGGTGGATCTCCAGGTTCACGCCCTCGGCCACGCGCTGCGCGTGCTCGAAGGTGTGGATCAGGCCCTTGTCGTTGACGCGGCCGTCGGAGTCCACATCGGACGGGTCCTCGGCGTCCGGCGCGTACTGGGTGATCAGCTCGTCCTGCATCGACGAGAAGAACACCGAGCCGCCGGGGTCGCCCTGACGTCCGGCACGGCCGCGCAGCTGGTCGTCCAGGCGCGACGACGAGTGGCGCCCGGTGCCGATCACGTACAGGCCGCCCAGCTCGGCGATCCGGTCGTGGTCCTCACCCTCGTGGCCACCGAGACGGATGTCCGTACCACGACCGGCCATCTGCGTGGAGACGGTGATGCGCTGGTACGAGCCGGCGTCGGCGATGATCGACGCTTCCTCGGCGTCGTTCTTCGCGTTCAGGACCACGCACTCGAGCCCGGCGTCGCGCAGCTTGGAGGAGATCCGCTCGGACTCCGCGACGTCCAGCGTGCCGACGAGGATCGGCCGCCCGGTCTCGTGAGCGGTCTTGATCTCCTCGACGATCGCGTCTTCCTTCTGCTCCAGCGTCGCGTAGAGGCGGAAGTGCTCGTCCTCGCGGATGTTCTCCTTGTTCGGCGGGATCACGAGCACCTCGAGCTCGTAGAACTCGCGCAGGGTCTCCGCGACGGCGACCGCGGTACCGGTCATGCCGCAGCGCGTCGGGTACCGCCCGAGCAGCGCCTGGACCGTCATCGAGTCGAGGATCTCGCCCGACTCGGTCGTCTGGACGTTCTCCTTGGCCTCGACCGCGGCCTGCAGGCCGTCCGGCCACCGCTGCAGCTTGGCGATGCGGCCGCGGGAGTCGTTGATCAGGTGCACCTTGCCGTCACGCACGATGTAGTCGACGTCTCGGTGCAGCAGCACCTGCGCGTGCAGGGCGACGTTCACCTTCGACAGCGTGGAGGTGACGTGCTCCTGCGAGTACAGGTCGATCTCGCCGAGAGCGCGCTCGACGGCCTCGGAGCCGGCGCCGGTGAGGAAGACGTTGCGCTCTTCGTCGTCGATCTCGTAGTGCAGGTTCTGCCGGAGTCGCTTCACGAGGTCCGCGATGACGGGGTCGGCGGCCTCGGAGCTGGTCGAACCGGCGAGCACGAGCGGCACGCGGGCCTCGTCGACGAGCACCGAGTCGGCCTCGTCGATGAGCGCGACCTGCTGCTCGGGCACGATCAGGTCCTCCGGCCGGGTGGCGATCCGGTCGCGCAGGACGTCGAAGCCGATCTCGCTGACCGGCGCGTACGTGACCTCGCACTGGTAGGCCTCGCGGCGCTCCTCGGCCTTGGAGCTGCCGTTGATCCAGCCGACCGTGACGCCGAGCAGCCGGTACAGCGGACCCATCCACTCCGCGTCGCGCTGGGCGAGGTAGTCGTTGACGCTGACCACGTGGACGCGCTTGCCCTTGATCGCGAACCCGGCCGCGGCCATGGCGCCCGCGAGCGTCTTGCCCTCACCGGTGGCCATCTCGACGACGAGCCCGCTGAGCATGCCCAGCGCACCCAGCACCTGCACGTCGAACGGACGCTGCCCGATGGCGCGCTCGGCGGCCTCACGCGTGAGGGCCACGAGCTCGGTGTCGTCGCTCTCCTCACGCAGCTTCTTGGCGTGTGCCGTCAGCTCCTCGTCGCTGAACGCTTTGAACGCGTCAGCGTGTTTCTCCACGTCCTTGAGCAGTGCCTGGAACGGGGCGAGGTCGACTGAGCCCGGTTTCTGCGCGAACCTGCGCATCCGCTGCTTGAAGCGCGCCATGAGAGTGGTCACGACGCAGCAACGTACGGCATCGCCTCAGGGTTCCGCAGAGGTCTTGACTGTGAAGGCCCGATTTGTCTCTTGGGTCGGGCCTTCACAGCCTCTGATCAGGCCCGTTCCGGCTGGTGCGTCTCCGGCAGCTTGATCACCGACACGAGCGTGCACAGGCCCATGACCAGCAGGAACGCCGAAACCGACATCGACGTCCCGGTCGCGCCCAGCAGTGCCGTCATCACGAACGGCGTGCCGCCGCTGACCAGGATCGACGCCAACTGGTACGCGAGAGAGGCGCCCGAGTACCGCACGTGCGGCTCGAACAGCTCACCCAGGTAGGCGGCGATGGGTCCGTACACAAGAGAGGACGCGATGCCTCCGACCGTGGAGGCGACGAACAGCAACAGCAGCGAACCGGTGTCCACGAGCAGGAAGTACGGGAACGCCCACACGATCAGGCCGATCGTGCCCGCGATGATCAGCGGACGGCGGCCCAGGCGGTCGGACAGGTGCCCGGCGTAGAGGATCACCGGGATGCTCACGAGCGACGACAGCAGGCTGACGACCAGCACCGACTCGCGGGACAGGCCGAGCGTGGTGGTGGCGTAGGACAGGACGCCCGCGATCGACACGTAGAAGATCGCGTTCGAGGCGAACATCAGGCCGGCGCCGAGCAGGATCGGCTTGCGGTGCGTGCGCAGGGCCTCCTTCAGCGGTGCCTGCACCACGGCGGGTCCTGACGCACGGCGTTCCTGCAACTCGCGGAAGACCGGACTGTCCTCGACCTTCAGTTGGATGAACAGCACCACGGGGAAGAGGAGCGCGCTCGCCAGGAACGGGATGCGCCAGCCCCACGCCGCGAACGCCTCCGGCGAGAGAGAGGTGGTGGCGCTGATGAAGGCGACGTTGCCCAGCAGCACGCCGATCGGAACACCGGCCTGGCCGAACGTGCCCGCGAAGCCGCGCTTCTTCGGGCCCGCGGACTCGGTCAGCAGCAGCACGACGCCACCCCACTGCCCGCCGACCGCGATGCCCTGCAGGAAGCGCAGCAGCACCAGCAGCAGGGGAGCGCCGACGCCGAGGGACGCCGTGGTGGGCAGCAGACCGATGAGGAACGTCGCCGCCGCCATCAGCCCGAGGCAGATGACCAGCGCCGGCTTGCGGCCGACCTTGTCGCCGACGTGACCGAAGACCAGGCCGCCGATCGGGCGGGCGATGAAGCCCGCCCAGAACGTGCTGAACGACAGAAGCAGCGCCACGATCGGCGTTGCCTCGGGGAAGAACAGTTTGGGGAACACCAGTGCCGCGGCTGTCGCGTAGATGAAGAAGTCGTACCACTCAAGACTCGAACCAACGAGTCCGGCTGCCATCAGCCTGCGTAAGGTCTTCTGCTCCGTAGGGGCGACGCTGACCACGGATTCTCCTCACCACGTGTCGATGAACGGGCGTTTCTTCCCTTGGGGGCGGGAAGTTGCAGGGGCCAGCGCCGTGGCGATCCAACGGCGGGTGTCGGCCGGGTCGATCACGTCGTCGATCTCGAAGACCGAGGCGACGTTCAGGGCTTTGCCGTGCTCGTAGGCCATCGCGACCATCTGGTCGTAGCGCTGCTTGCGCTCGTCCGGGTCTTCGATGGCGTCGAGCTCGCGCTTGAACCCGAGCTTGACGGCGCCTTCCAGGCCCATCGGGCCGAACTCGCCGGTGGGCCAGGAGATGGCGAACTGCGGGACTTTGAGGCTGCCCGCCGCCATCGCCTGGGCGCCCAGGCCGTACGCCTTGCGGAGCACGACGAGTCCGAACGGGACGGTGATGTTGGCGCCCGTCACGACCATGCGGGTCAGGTGGCGGACGGTGGCGGTGCGTTCGGCGTCGGGGCCGACCATGAAGCCCGGGGTGTCGCACAGGGAGACGATCGGGATGTCGAACGCGTCCGCGAGCTGGAGGAAGCGGGCGCACTTGTCGGCGGCGTCGGCGTCGATCGCGCCGCCAAGGACGGTGGGGTCGTTGGCGATCAGGGCGATGGGGCGGCCCTCGACGCGGATGAGGGCGGTGACGACGGCCTTGCCGAAGCCGCCGCGGAGTTCGAGGACCGAGTCGGTGTCGGCGAGGGTGGTGATGAGGGCTCGGATGTCGTAGGCGCGGAGGCGGTTTTCGGGGATGGCGTGGCGGAGGAGGCGTTGGTCCGCGCACGACCACTCCTCCGCAGGCCCTTGGAAGTAGGCGAGGTACTTCTTGGCGACCTCGACGGCTTCCTCCTCCGATGCCACCGCGATGTCCACCACGCCGTTGGGCACCTGCACGTCCATCGGGCCGATGTCCTCGGGCCGGAACACGCCCAGCCCGCCGCCCTCGATCATCGCCGGGCCGCCCATGCCGATGTTCGCGCCCTCGACGGCGATGATCACGTCGCACGTGCCGAGCAGCACCGCGTTGCCCGCGAAGCAGCGTCCCGCCACGACGCCCACCAGCGGCACCTGGCCGCTGAGCCGCGCGAACGCGTGGAACGAGCCGCAGTCGAGGCCGCTGACCATGCTGTGGTCGGTGTCGCCGGGCCGTCCGCCGCCACCTTCGGCGAACAGCACCACCGGCAGGTTCTCCTGCTGTGCCAGGGCGAACAACCTGTCCTTCTTCTGGTGGTTGCGCATGCCCTGTGTGCCGGCGAGCACGGCGTAGTCGTAGGACATCGCCACGATCCGTTGGCCGTTCACGACGCCGATGCCGGCCACCATGCCGTCGGCGGGCGTGCGTTCGATCAGCTCTTCGAGAGACCGGCGCTGACGCTGGGCGGCGATCGCGAGGCCGCCGTACTCGACGAACTCGGAGCACAGATCCGCGATGTTCTCCCGTGCGGTCCGGCCACCCAGGGCGTGCCTCTTCGCGGCGGCGTCGGGCCGGGAGAAGTCGTGTCGCGTCAGCACTTCCGCCAGGTCCGGGCGAACGTGCCCCGGATCCACCCGAACAGCCTCCTCAGTGGACTCGCCAACTCCGGAAGCGAGTACCTGGCCCTCGGCGACCGTGTCACCGACGGACACCAGCACCTCCCCGGACACCCGGACGACGTGCTGCATCTTCATCGCTTCCAGCACCACGGAGTCCGCGGACACCGCGACCACCGTGCCCGCCAGAGGCGCCCGCATGCCCTCGGAGGGCTCCTCGACCACGAAATCCGTCGTCGCACCCACGATGTCCCTGGTCAGCAACGTCCGAAGGAATTCCAGGTTCGTCGAGACACCCTCGACCCGGAACTCGCCCAACGCCCGCCGCGCCCGGTTCAGCGCGACGTCCAGGTCCTCGCCGTGCACCACGAGCTTCGCGAGCAACCCGTCGTACCGCGTCCCGACCCGATAGCCGACGTACCCGTGCGTGTCGACGCGAACACCAGGCCCCGAGGGCAGCCCGAAGGCCGACAGCGTGCCGCCAGAGGTCTGGTTCAGGCGCACCTGCACGGCCGCACCGCGGTCAACGGGCGTGTAGTCCACGTCGCCGCCCCACGCGAGCAGCAGTTGAGTGCGCACGAGGTCCACACCGGACACCATCTCGGTCACGGTGTGCTCGACCTGAAGCCGCGGGTTGACCTCCAGGAACGCGAACGAGTCGCCGGACACCAGGAACTCCACCGTGCCGACGCCGGTGTAGCCGACGGCGGAGGCGATGGCGGCGGCCGCCTCGTGCAGAGCCTTGCGCATCAACGGTTCCAGCAAAGGTGCGGGAGCGATCTCCACGACCTTCTGGTGCCGCAGTTGCAGCGAGCAGTCGCGGTCGCCGATCACCGAGGTCCCGACCAGCTGCACCTCGATGTGCCGGGCGGAGGGCATCAGTCGTTCGAAGTAGACGTCGCCTGCGCCGAACGCCGCCAGCGCCTCCGCCCGGCACGCCTCGACGGCGCTGTCGAGGTCCTCTGGCGCGTACACCGCCCGCATGCCCTTGCCGCCACCACCGGAGACCGCCTTCACCATCACGGGGAACTCGCCCGGCCGTGCGTCCAGCACCGGGATCCCCAGCGACGCCGCCAACTCCCGTGCTCGCCGCTTGTCACCGAGCAGTTCCAGAACGTCAGCGGAAGGTCCGACGAACGCGAGCCCGCGCTCCGAACACGCCCGTGCGAACGAGGCGTTCTCGGACAGGAATCCCCACCCCGGATGCACGGCCTGGCACCCCTCGGCGGCGTCCAGGAGCTGCGGAATGTCCAGGTAGGGCGAGTCTCCGCGCAGTGCGACGGCACGGTCCGCGAGCGTCACGTGCAGGGCGGAAGCGTCGTCCTCCGCGTACACCGCCACGGTGCGAATTCCCAGGTCAGCCGCAGCGCGCAGGACGCGGACAGCCACCTCACCCCGGTTGGCGACGAGCAGCACGGCGAACCTCCTGAGCGACCGCTTAGTATGTGACGGCGGTCGCATGTTGCCATCTGGAGTGAACGGAAGTCCATACGGAACCGATCGTGGGGTTGAGGCGTCAACGGAACGCTTCGCCGCATTCGGGCGATTCAGTTGGCAGACTTCCCCGCAAACATGCGAAGGGCTTCAGGAGGCCGCAGTGGTGTTCAAGAGGATGATGCGCGCGTTCGGCGTGGGCGGGCCGACTGTCGACACGGTGCTGACGAACCCGAACGTCAGGCCGGGCGAGGTGCTGTCCGGTGAGGTGCGCATCGCCGGTGGCGACCACCCCGCCGAGATCGACCACGTCACGCTGGCGCTGCTCACCCGCGTCGAGGTCGAGAGCGGCGACAACGAGTACAACACCAACATGGAGTTCCACAAGTTCTCCGTGGGACAGCGGATCATGGCGCAGCCGCACCAGAACCTCTCGCTGCCGTTCCAGATCCCGGTGCCGTTCGAGTGCCCGCTCAACGTCGTGGGCGGGCAGCAGCTCGCCGGCATGCAGCTCGGCCTGCGCACCGAGCTCGAGGTCCGCGGCGCCGTCGACCCCGGTGACCTCGACCCGATCTGGGTGCACCCGCTGCCGTCGCAGGACGCCGTGCTCCAGGCGTTCGGGCAGATGGGCTTCCGCTTCACCAAGGCGGACAACGAGCGCGGCCGCATCCACGGCGTACCGCAGCAGCTGCCGTTCTACCAGGAGATCGAGTTCTACCCGCCGCCGCAGTTCGCGGGCCGCGTCAAGCAGGTAGAGCTGACCTTCGTGACGACGCCGGGCGAGCTGCACGTGATCCTGGAGGCCGACAAGCGCGCGGGTCTGCTGCGCGCGGGTGGCGACGCCTACGGCCGTTTCGCCGTGTCGCACCAGCAGGCCGCCGGCACCGACTGGACCGCGACGATCAACCAGTGGATGAGCCAGGTCTCCGGCAGCCGCTGGTAGTCATCGGCACACGGGCGTACCACTCGGCGATCTCGAGCTGCGGATCTTGCCGAGTGCCGGGATGATTTTCCGTGAGATCCCCGAGCGCATCGGGGTGTAGCGGGAGGAGGCGTCCGTGACCATCGAGAGCATTGTCGGCGCACTCATCATCGGTCTGATCCTGGGCTTGCTCGGCAAGTTGTTCGCACCTGGCAAGCAGGCCATCCCGATCTGGCTGACCTTGCTGGTCGGCATCGCGGCGGCGTTCATCGGGTCGTGGATCGCCAGGCTGCTCGGCGTGCAGGACACGCCGGGCATCGACTGGATCGAGGTGATCGTGCAGATCATCGTCGCGGCGGTCGGTGTTTCGCTCGTGGCGGGGATGTACGGCCGCAAGTCGGTCCGTTAGCCGGCGGGTCGCACCATCCTCAGGACGAGGTCGGCGTACAACGCGCCGATCTCGTCCGGGGTGCGCTTCCCGTCCGGCCGGTACCAGCGCGCGACGTCGATGCACAGCGACAGCACGGCGAGGGTCGCGCCCTTCAGGTCCGGCACGTCGAACACGCCCTCCGCGACGCCGTCCGCGATGTAGGACCGCATCCGCTGCTCGATCTGCCTGCGCAGCTCCGCCACCTCCGCGTGGTGTTCCGCCGAGAGCGCGCCGAGCTCGTACTGCACCACCCGCGCCGTCGTGTGGAACTCCGCGTGCCATCCCGCGAACCCCGCCACCGCGTTCCTCAGCCGGTCCGTCGCGTCGCTGCCCTCGATGCCGGACAACAGCGTGAGCGAGGTCTGGTGACCGACGAGCGAGATGTTGAAGAGGAGCTCCTCTTTGGACCGGTAGTGGATGTACACGGCCGCCGGTGACATTCCGGCCAGAGAGGCGATGTCCCGCGTCGTCGTGGCGTGGTATCCCTTGCCTGCGAACGCGTGCACGGCGGCGATGAGCATGCGGCGGGCGGCGTCCGGGGTGACGGTGCGCCACATCTCGTCGAGCAGCGCGAACTCGTCCAGTCCGGTCGTCGTCATGGTGCCGCTCCTCGCGTGTTGACAGGTGATGGATCGTACTGCACGCTAAGCGGGCGCTTAGCGCTAAGCAACCGCTTAGTATGGAGGTAAGTCGTGCAGCGGACGCTGTTCAACGAGGATCACGCCGCGTTCCGGGAGTCGGCGAAAGCGTTCGTCGAGCGCACGATCACGCCGAACGTCGAGAAGTTCATCGAGGAGCGGGTGATCGACCGCGACGTCTGGCTGGAGGCCGGTCGTCAGGGCCTGCTGGGCCTCGAGATCCCCGAGGAGTACGGCGGCAGCGGCGCGAACGACTACCGGTTCAACACGGTGTTCGCCGAAGAGCTGTGCCGGGTCAACGCCGCGGTCGCGTCGTCGCTGGGCATCCACGGCGACGTCGTGGCGCCCTACCTCGTCGACCTGTGCACCGAGGAGCAGAAGCAGCGCTGGCTGCCCGGCATGTGCACCGGTGAGATCAAGACCGGCATCGCGATGACCGAGCCCTCCGGTGGCTCCGATCTCGCCGCGCTGAAGACCAACGCCGTGCGTGCCGGTGACGACTGGATCCTCAACGGCTCCAAGACGTTCATCACCAACGGCTACACCGCCGACATGATCGTCGTGGCGGCGCGCACCGACCCCTCGAAGGGCGCCCGCGGCATCACGCTGTTCGCCGTCGAGACCGGCATGCCCGGCTTCGAGCGCGGCCGCAAGCTCGACAAGGTCGGCCAGCACCCGTCCGACACCGCGGAGCTGTTCTTCTCCGACGTGCGGCTCTCCGCCGAGCACATGATCGGCGAGGAGGGCCAGGGCTTCATCTACATGATGGAACGCCTGCCGCAGGAGCGGATCGGCGGCGCCATCTCGAACCTGGCGCACGCGCAGGGCGTCTTCGACGAGACGCTGGAGTACGTCAAGGAGCGCAAGGCCTTCGGTCAGGCGATCGGCAAGTTCCAGCACAACAAGTTCCTGCTCGCCGAACTGCGCACCAAGCTGGACGTCTCGCAGGCGTTCATCGACAACCTGACCATGCAGCACGTCAACGGCGAGCTGACCGCGGTCGAGGCGGCGCAGGCGAAGTACTGGAGCGCCGACGTCGAGAACGAGGTCATCGACGCCTGCGTGCAGCTGCACGGCGGCTACGGCTACATGACCGAGTACCGCGTCGCCCGCGCCTGGATGGACGCCAGGGTCACGAAGATCTGGGCCGGCTCCAACGAGATCATGAAGGAACTCATCGGCCGCGACCTGGGCCTGTAAGGGGTGTTTTGTGGCTGAAGCAGTCATCGTCTCGACCGCCCGCTCGCCGATCGGCCGTGCGCGCAAGGGTTCTCTAGTGTCCTTGCGGCCGGACGACCTGGCCGCGCAGGTGATCTCCGCCGCGTTGAAGGACGTTCCGGCGTCCGAGATCACCGACCTGCACCTCGGATGTGCCGAGCCGCAGGACGAGCACGGCCAGAACATCGCGCGCCGCGTCGCCGTGCAGCTGGGTTACGACAACCTGCCCGGCACGACCGTGAACCGGTTCTGCGCGTCTTCCGTCCAGACCGCGCGGATGGCCTTCCACGCGATCAAGGCGGGGGAGGGGCACGCGTTCATCTCGGCCGGTGTCGAGTGCGTTTCCCGCTACATGCACTCCGGTGCGCCGTCGTTCAACCCGTTGTTCGACGAGGCCCAGCAACGGACTCAGGACACGGCCGCGTCCAACGCGCCGTGGACCGACCCGCGGCTGGACGGCAAGCTGCCGGACTACTACATCGCGATGGGGCAGACGGCCGAGAACGTCGCCACGCAGATGGGCATCTCGCGGCACGACCAGGACGAGTTCGGCGTGCGGTCGCACAACCTCGCGGAGAAGGCGATCGCGGACGGGTTCTTCGCCCGCGAGATCACTCCCGTCGTGCTGGCTGACGGAACCGTCGTGTCGGCTGACGACGGTCCCCGTGCCGGCGTCACGTACGAGGCTGTTTCCGCCCTGAAGCCGTCGTTCCGGCCCGAGGGCACGATCACGGCCGGCAACTGCTGCCCGCTGAACGACGGCGCTGCCGCTGTCGTGATCATGAGCGACGTGCGGGCGCGGGAGCTCGGGCTGACTCCGTTGGCGCGCATCGTTTCCACTGGCGTTTCCGGGCTGTCGCCGGAGATCATGGGTCTTGGGCCCGTGGACGCGACACGTCAGGCGCTGGGTCACGCCGGTCTGTCCATTTCGGACATCGACCTGGTGGAGATCAACGAGGCGTTCGCGGTCCAGGTGCTCGGCAGCCAGCGTGCGCTGGGCATCGACATCGACCGGGTCAACGTGCACGGTGGTGCGATCGCGCTGGGCCACCCGTTCGGCTCGACCGGTGCGCGGATCATGACGACGTTGATCAACGGCATGCAGGCCCGTGACGCGCAGTTCGGCCTCGAGACGATGTGCGTCGGCGGCGGTCAGGGCATGGCGATCATCCTGGAAAGGCTTTCGTAGTGGGCATCCTCGACAAGTTCAGGCTCGACGGGAAGGTCGCGATCGTCACCGGGGCCTCGTCCGGCCTGGGTGTGGCGTTCGCGAAGGGTCTCGCAGAGGCGGGCGCTGATGTCGTGCTGGCCGCTCGTCGTGCGGACAAGCTGAAGGAGACGGCCGCGCTGGTCGAGGCCGCCGGACGTCGTGCGCTGGTCGTGCAGGCCGATGTCTCGCAGCCCGACGACTGCCGTGAGGTGGCGCGTGCCGCCGCCGAGTTCGGTGTCGTGTCGGTGCTGGTGAACAACGCCGGTGTGGCGTCGGCGGTGCCGGCGTCGCGGGAGACGCCGGAGGAGTTCCTCGGCGTCATGGACGTGAACCTCAACGGCGCGTACTGGATGGCTCAGGCCGCTGCCGCGGTCATGAAGTCCGGTGGCTCGATCATCAACATCTCCAGCGTGCTGGGGCTGGTCACCGGCGGTATCCCGCAGGCCGCGTACTCGGCGTCGAAGGCCGGTCTGCTGGGTCTGACGCGGGATCTGGCGCAGCAGTGGACCGGGCGCAAGGGCATCCGCGTCAACGCGATCTGCCCTGGGTTCTTCGAGTCGGAGATGACCGACCAGTACCCGCCCGGCTATCTGGAGAAGATGCGGGCCGCATTGCCCGCCGGGCGCATCGGCGACCCGGAGGAGCTGGCCGCGGCCGTCGTCTTCCTGGCCTCGCCCGCCGGTGGGTACGTGACCGGCGAGACGCTCGTCGTCGACGGTGGCGCGATCATCGTCTGATCATGCGGATTTAGTCGTTGGACACGTCCGGGACGATCAGCACGTGATTTCGCTGGACCACGTGCTGGTCGTCGACGTGGAGTCGACGTGTTGGGAAGGATCGCCGCCGCCCGGTGAGGTGTCGGAGATCATCGAGATCGGGATCTGCCCGGTCGAGGTGAGCTCCGGGGTCCGGGGCGAGCGGCGCAGTGTGCTGGTGCGGCCCACGCGGTCGTCCGTGAGTCCGTTCTGCACTCAGCTGACCACGCTGACGGCGGCCGATGTCGTCGGCGGTGTCTCGTTCGCCGAGGCGTGCGCGGTGCTGCGCAAGGAGTTCCGGTCGGACCGCCGGGTGTGGGCTTCCTACGGCGACTACGACCGCAAGATGTTCGAGCGGCAGTGCAAGGACCTCGGCGTGGGCTATCCGTTCGGGCCGCGGCACGTCAACGTCAAGACGTTGTTCGCGCTGGTGCACGCGTTGCCGCGCGAGGTCGGCATGGCCGAGGCGGTGCGGCTCGCCGGGAAGAAGATCGACGGCACGCACCACCGCGGCCACGACGACGCCTACAACATCGCGGGCCTGTTCGCCGACCTGATCAGAAAGTGATCACGTCGGCCGTGTCCGGGTTCGCCCTGCCCCGCAGCACGGCCTGCCACACGTCGATCAGCTCGTCCGGGCCGCTGTGCCGGGCGATGCCGACCCAGTCGCCCGCCTGGGCGGTGAAGCCCCGCCACGCCTCGCCGAAGCGCTCAGCGAGCCCGGCGGAGCCCCAGTCGGCGGTGCGCTTGCGGAGCTGGTCGGGTGCGAAGAAGAACTGCGAGCGCGCGTCCTGCGAGGCCGCCTGGTGGGTGAGGCCGATCGAGATGTCCTTCACCAGCGCCTCGCCGAGGCGGTCGTGCAGGGCCGAGCGCACGTCCGCCGAGCCGCTGAAGTCCAGGTACACGGTCGGTTCGACGTCCACGGCGGCGTCGTAGGGGAGCACGGTGTCGTAGAGGCCCAGGCTCTTCGTGAATTCCACGTTGCGCGGCGAGGTCAGGCCGACCAGCCGCACGCCCTTGTCCCGCAGGCATTGCGCGGTGCCGAAGGCGGTCTTGCTGGAGGCGGAGGAGATCACGACGGTCCTGGCGCCGTAGCAGTCGTTGTCCACCAGTTGGTCGGCCAGCAGGAACGACGTCATGAACAGCGGCCGGTACAGCACCTGCAGGTCTTCCAGCCGCGGGTCGTACGCGGGGTCGCTGGTGGTGATCAGGTAGCTGTTGTAGACGGACGGCAGGTCGGTGCGGTGCTCGGCGGCGTCGACGAAGCCGGACGAGGTCAGCTTCGGCCGCACCACGAGGTGGCTGGACATCGGCAGGTAGCCGTAGACGCGGGTGCCGGCGGGCAAAGCGTCCACAGTGGACTCGACCACGTCGGCGAAGCCCCACAGCGGGATGACGCCGCGGCCCTCGGCGGTGGTGGGGAAGAAGCGCCAGTAGCCGATGACGTCGCCGATCACGCCGTAGGTGACGTTGTTGGCGGTGAGGCCGACGCGGTCCACGCGGAGCAGCACCTCGCAGTCGTCCAGCTCTGGCAGCCCCGGCAGTTCGTCGTGCAGCACATCGGTTTTGGTGAGGTCGTCGCGGTCGACGACCACGGTCCAGCGACTGATCATTGCCTGGATTCTCCTTGGTCGGGAGGTACGCTCCGGTCGTGACCGTGCCTGAAAGACTGATCGACGCCGCCACCCGCCTGTTCGCGGACAAGGGGTACGAGCGGGTCGCCGTGCAGGAGATCGTGGAGCGCGCCGGTGTCACCAAAGGCGCGATGTACCACTACTTCGGGTCGAAGGACGACCTGCTGCACGAGATCTACGGGCGGTTGCTGCGCTTGCAGACCGAGCACCTGGAGAAGATCGCCTCGGCGGACGGGCCGGTCACCACGCGGCTGCGCGAGGCGGCCATCGACGTGATCGTCACGAGCATCGACGACTTCGACGCCGCCAAGGTGTTCTTCCGCTCGATGAACCACCTCTCGGCCGAGAAGCAGCGGGAGGTGCGCGCGGAACGGCGGCGCTACCACGAGATGTTCCGCGGCCTGGTCGAGGAGGGCCAGCAGGACGGGACCTTCCGCGCCGACGTGCCGGCCGACGTCGCCACGTACTACTTCTTCGGGTCGCTGCACCAGCTGGGCACGTGGTACCGCCCGGACGGGGAGATCCCGGCCGGGCGGCTGGCGGAGCACTACGCGGACCTGCTGATCCACAGCCTCAAAACCTGATCCACTCGGGCCTGCTCCACTAGGGAACGATCACGCTGACGATCTCGGCGACGCACGCGGGCTTGTCGTTGCCCTCGATCTCGACGACGACCTTGGTCACCAGCTGCTTGCCCAGCGAGATGTCCGTGATGTCCAGCAGCTCGACGCCCGCGCGCACCCTGGCGCCGACGAGCACCGGCTGCGGGAAGCGGACCTTGTTGCTGCCGTAGTTCACGCCCATCTTGATGTTCTTGACGGTGTAGACGTCCCGCACCAGGAACGGCACCAGCGACAACGTCAGGTAGCCGTGCGCCACCGGACCGCCGAACGGGCCCTTCTTCGCTTTTTCGACGTCGATGTGGATCCACTGGTGGTCCAGCGTCGCGTCGGCGAACAGGTTGACCTGCTCCTGCGTGACCTCGTGCCACTCGCCGAACCCGAGGTGCTCGCCCTTCGCGGCGACCAGCTCGTCGATGTTCTCGAAAGTGCGCATGGTCCTCAGTCCTTCGGTCCGCCGGCGACGTAGATGACCTGGCCGGACACGAACCCGGCACCCTCGCTGACGAGGAACGACGCGGTGTGCGCGATGTCCTCCGGCTGGCCGACGCGCGCGACCGGGATCGCCTGCGCCGCACCGGTGAGGAAGTCCTCGAACGGGATCTTCATGCGCTCGGCGGTCGCCTTGGTCATCTCGGTGGCGATGAAGCCGGGCGCGATCGCGTTGACCGTGACGCCGAACTTGCCGAGCTCGATCGCGAGGGTCTTGGTGAAGCCCTGCAGACCGGCCTTGGCGGCGGAGTAGTTGGCCTGGCCGCGGTTGCCGAGCGCGGACGTGGAGCTGAGGTTGACGATCCGGCCGAAGCCTTCCTTCGTCTGGTGCGCCTGCACCGCCTTGCTCATCAGGAACGCACCGCGCAGGTGCACGTTCATGACCGTGTCCCAGTCCGCGGCGGACATCTTGAACAGCAGGTTGTCGCGCAGCACGCCGGCGTTGTTGATCAGCACGGTCGGCGCGCCGAGCTGCTCGGCGACCTTCTCGACCGCGGCGTTGACCTGCTCCTCGTCGGCGACGTCGACCTTGAGGCCGATGGCGCGCCCACCGCTCGCGACGATCTTGTCCGCGCCGTCGAGCACGCCCTGCTCGTCGAGGTCGAGCAACGCGACGGCCAGGCCGTCCGCGGCGAGACGCTGCGCGACCGCGGCACCGATGCCACGTGCCGCGCCGGTGACGATGGCAACCCTGTCGGCCACGGGTCCTCCTTCGATGGGGGATGGTGAGCTAAGCAAGCGCTTAGTAACGTACCTATCAGTCCGCTTGACGTCCAGCGCTGCGCGGACGACCATACCGACTGGTCGGAATGTTGCCTAGAAGTTGCCCCAGATGGTGTTACCGCAAGGAGGCAGGTGCCCGTGGAACTCACCGGCAAGGTCGCGCTCATCACCGGCGGATCGAACGGCATCGGTGCCGCGTCCGCCCGGCGCCTGGCTTCGCTGGGCGTACGTGTCGTGGTCGCGGACGTAGACGCTGACCAGGGCAAAGTCGTGGCCGAAGAGGTCGGTGGCGTGTTCGTGCGCTGCGACGTGACCCAGCCTTCGGACTCCGCCGACGCGGTCGCACTGGCCGTGCGCGAGTTCGGCGGGCTGGACATCGCCTTCCTGAACGCCGGCATCGGCACCGGGTGCTCGTTGGGCGACGACTTCGACGTGGAGACCTACCGTCGTGCGATGGCCATCAACCTCGATGGCGTTGTCTACGGCGCGCACGCCGCACTGCCCGCGTTGCGGGCTTCCGGCGGCCAGATCATCGCCACGGCCTCGATGGCCGGCCTCATGCCGATGCCCGGCGACCCCGTCTACGGCGCCAACAAGGCCGCCGTCGTCGGCCTGGTCCGGTCATTGGCAGGGGCCTGCTCGGATGTCCGGGTGAACGCGCTGTGTCCCGCGTTCGCGGACACCAACATCATCACGCCGCTGCGGTCGACGCTGGAGGACATCGGCATGCCGATCCTGCCGGTGTCCGCCGTGGTGGACACGTTCATGTCCATTGTGGAGGGTTCGGGCACGGGCGAGGCGTGGTTCGTGCAGTCCGGACGCGCCTCTGAGCCGTTCGGCTTCCGGAACCCGCCCGGGCCGCGCGCGGCCGACGGCTCGCGCATCGACGCGGCCAAGAAGGACCCCATTTCCATCGCGCTCAAGGAGAGCTGACGTGCGTGCCATCCAGATCACCGAGTTCGGTGGACCCGAGGTGCTCCAGCAGGTGGAGCTGCCTGACCCCGTGGCGGGCGAGGGCGAGGTGCTGATCAACGTTTCGCGGGCAGGCCTCAACTACGCGGACACGCACCAGGCGGAGAACTCCTACCTGGCGAAGATGGAGTTGCCGCTCGTTCCCGGCGGCGAGGTCGTCGGCACCACCGCTGATGGTCGTCGTGTGGTGGCGCTGACGAAGAACTCCGGTGGGTATGCGGAGAAGGCTGTCGCGCCCGCGTTGACGACGTTCGAGGTGCCGGACGGCGTTGACGACCTGACCGCGCTGTCGTTGGTGGTGCAGGGGGCCACGGCTTGGTTGTTGCTGCGCAAGTCCACTCATCAGGAGCCTGGTGAGTCCGTTGTGGTGCACGCCGCCGCTGGTGGTGTGGGGACGATCGCCGTTCAGCTGGCCAAGTTGTGGGGGGCTGGGCGGGTCATCGCTACCGCTTCTTCTGATGACAAGCGGAAGCTGGCGTTGGATCTCGGGGCTGATGTCGCGATCGACTCGCGTGCGTCGGACATGACTGCGGCGTTGATCGAGGCCAACGGTGGACGGCGGGTCGATGTCGTGCTGGACATGACTGGAGGGGCTACCACTGATCAGTCGTTGGTGGCGTTGGCTCCGTTTGGGCGGCTTGCGTTTTATGGGATGGCCTCGCGGGAAAGGCCGAAGCCGGTTGACCTCGGGGCGTTGCTGGTGCACTCCACGACCGTTGCGGGTATGTGGCTGCCGCACGCTTTGAGGGTTCGGGATGCGGAGCACGGGACGATTGCGCATCGGGCCATGGCTGAGTTGTTCGGGCTTGTGGTGGATGGGAAGTTGAAGGCTGTTCCCGGTGGGGAGTACGGGATGGGGGAGATTCGGCAGGCGCACGAGGACCTGCGGTCTCGTCGGACTGCTGGGAAGTTGGTGCTTGATCCGTCTCGGTGACGTCGAGGCTCCGCCCCGGACCCCGCCAATCTGATCAAGGGCCGGTCCCGCGCCGTCAGCGGGTTGATGGCACGCCTGTCGCGTTGGGTGGCGGCACGTTGCGCAGGTGCAGCGGGACCGCCCCCACCGGAACCTCGCGTTTCAAGCGTTAAAGACGCCTCGGCTTCGCCGTCGGGCATGCGAAAGGGGCGGTCCGCTGTGCGGGCCGCCCCTTTCGGGTGGTGCTGGTGCTACTCGGAAAGCTCTGCCAGCTGGGCCTTCACCTTGGCCAGCTCGGCTTCCAGCTCCTCCATGCGGGTGCGGTGCTGGTCGCGCGCCGCCTCCAGCACGGACTCGATGCCTTCCGCGATGTCCTCGTGCAGCTCCTTGGCCGCCTTGGCCACGGCGATGGCCGGGATGACGAGGCCCGACACGACGCGTTGCGTGCCGTGGACCAGGTCTGCCTGCCACTCGCCTTCGGCGGTACCGGTCACCGTGAGCGTGAGCTCCACGGTGCGGGTCTTCTTCGCCGTGCTCTTGGCGCGGGCGGCCGGCTTCGGCTTTTCGGCCTTGGGCGCCTCGGCGGCCGGAGCCTGCTTCGGAGCCTCTGCGGGCTTCGTTGCCTCGGCCTCGGGGGCCGACGCCGGAGTTGCCTCCACGACGGTCTCCTCGACTGCCTGCACCTCGGTGAGCGTGTCCGACACGATCAGGTTTCCTCTCTGCGCAACGACGTGACCCCGCGCACAATCCTAGAACACATGTTCGATCACGCGTGAATGGGGTCGACGCAGAGCCTAGTCAGTACGGCGGGAGCTGCACGCGCCACTGCCGTTCGACGTCCAGGACGCCGGGCACGGAAAGCAAGGTCGGGATGGCCCGGACCTCCACTGTGCCGGTCACCACGCCCAGGGCCTCCAGGACCGTGTCCACGACCAGGCCTGCCTCCCGCAGGTCGTTCAGGACGCGCGGGAGGCTGCCTTCGGTCACGGAGACCATCACCTGGTCCACCGAACCTGTCATGGCGCCTGGACGAGCCCGGTGCCGATGTCGGTGGAGGACAGGGGGAGGCGCAGAGCGGTGCCGGCCAGGCGGGCCCAGAGTTCGAAGCCGCGGGCGCCGGTGCGTTCGGCGATCAGGACTGCCACGCCTGCCACGTGCGGGGTCGCCATGGAGGTGCCGCGCAGGCGGGAGTACTTCTGGGGGAGCTTGAACGACGAGTAGACGTCCACGCCGGGGGCGCAGATGTCGATCTGGCCGATCCTGTCCACCGAGCCGGACGAGAACGACGCGATGGCGCGGTTCACGTCGATCGCGGCCACCGCGATGATGGAGGGGCAGCGGGCGGGGTGACCCACCGGTGCCACGCGGACCGGACGCGTGGAGGCGTTGCCCGCGGCGGCGATGATCAGGGTGCCCTTGGCCATGGCTCGCTGGGCCACGGTCTCGTAGATCTGCGAGTACGGCGTGCCGGCGGGGACGTCGGCGCCCAGGGACATCGAGATGATCGCGCAGCCGTTGGCGACGGCCCAGTCGATGCCCGCGAGGATGCCGCCGTCGGAGCCGGAGCCCGCGTTCGACAGCACCTTGCCGGCGAAGATCTCGGCCTCGTACGCGACGCCGTAGCCGGGCAGGGTGGCGGGCTTGCGCGGGCCCGCCGACGTGCCGATGCAGTGCGTGCCGTGGCCGTGGCCGTCCTGCACGTCCTCGCCGGTGATGAACGACTTCACGGTGATGGCGCGGCCCGCGAAGTCCGGGTGGTTCTGCTCGAAGCCGGTGTCCAGCACGGCGATCTTGACGCCCTTGCCGGTGGCCGTGCTGACGTCCGCGCCGACCGCCTGCAGGCCCCAGGTCGTCACGGACTCGTCGGCCGCGGCCTCTGGTTCGTCCTCGGCTGGTGCGGCGAACGCGTGCACGACGCGCTCCGGTTCGACGATCTGCACCGGGCCAGGGCGCTCGGCGGCGCCGTTCAGCTCGGCCAGCAGGTTCGGGTCGGCGGACACGACCGCGACGCCGAGTTCCGGGAAGACCTGCACGGCCTCCGGGTCCAGATCGCCGCTGTTCGGGTCGAACCCGGCGATCGCGCCGAGCTCGGCCATCCCCTCTTCGATGGCGTCTTCCTGCAACAGCACCAGGAACCGGCCGGTGGTCTCCACTTCCGCGGGTTCGGTCATGACGATTCGCCCCTACTCTCCGTCTAGCCCTACTAGAGAGTCGTCATCCGGCGGCACTTGTTTCAGGCCATTTGCCGTCTGCGCTGAAAGAATTCACCGATTGGCTCAACGTACTTGGCCGCGATGGGCCCCAGGATCGCCATCAGCAGCACGTACGCGGTGGCCAGCGCGGCGAGCCGGCCGTCCACCTGACCAGACGCGACGGCCAGGCCGGCGATGACGATGGAGAACTCGCCGCGCGCCACGAGCGCCACGCCCGCGCGCATGCGGCCCATCTTGCCGATGCCCTGCCTGCGCGCCGCCCACCAGCCGGTGATGATCTTCGTGAGGGTGGTGACGGCGGCCAGCGCCACGGCGATTCCAAGAACAGGTGGAATCGACCTCGGGTCGGTGTTCAGCCCGAACACGACGAAGAACATCGCGGCGAACAGATCGCGCAGCGGTTCCAGCAGACGCGTCGCGTTCTCGGCGGTCGACCCGGAGATCGCGATGCCGAGCAGGAACGCGCCGACCGCGGCGGACACCTGCAGCTGCGAGGCGATGCCGGCGACGAGCAACGCCGAGCCGAGCAGCTTGAGCAGGAACACCTCGTGGTCCGGACTGTCCACAATGGCCGAGATGAACCGGCCGTACTTCAACGCCACCACCAGAACCACGGTGATCGCCAGCAACGAGATGCCGACCGACGTGAGCCCGCCGACGAAGCTCACCCCCGCCAGCACCGCCGTGAGCACCGGCAGGTAGACCGCCATCGCCAGGTCCTCGAACACCAGCACCGACAGCACGACCGGCGTCTCGCGGTTGCCGAGACGGCCCAGGTCGCCGAGCACCTTCGCGACGATGCCGGACGACGAGATGTAGGTGACGCCCGCCATCGCCAGCGCGCCGACCGTGCCCCAGCCCAGCAGCAACGCCGCGATCGCGCCCGGCGCGGCGTTCAGGACGAGGTCCAGCACGCCCGCCATCCAGGACTTCTTCAGGCCGGTCGTGAGCTCGGACGCCGAGTACTCGAGGCCCAGCAGCAACAGCAGCAGCACCACGCCGATCTCGCTGGCGATGTGCGTGAACTCCTCGATCCCGTGTAACGGCACGAAACCGCCGGAGCCGAACGCGAGACCACCGATCAGGTACAGCGGGATGGGCGAGATGCCGATCCGACGGGCGACGCGGCCTAGCAGTCCGAGGCCGAAGAACACCGCGCCGAGCTGGATCATGGCCATAGTTGTCTCGTGCACTGTGCTTAACCGCCGTGGAGGATCTCAGCGGCGGCGTCGAGGCCCTCCGCGGTGCCGACGACGACAGCGAGGTCACCGTTCTCGAAGATGAAGTCGGGGCCGGGCGACGGATGCACGTTGCCCGAGCGCACGACGGCCACGATGGACGCACCGGTCCTCGTGCGCAGGGCGGTCTCACCGAGCGAGTGGTTCGCGAACGCGGTGACCGGCAGCTGACGGGTCGTGACGCCCGTGATGTCGCGGTGCTCCTCCCGCAGGTGGGCGACGAGCTGCGGCGCGCCGAGCAGGCCCGCGAGCGTGTTCGCCTCCTCCGGGGAGAGGGGTATCGAGGCGGCGCAGGAGTCGGGATCGCTCGCTTTGGAGAGGATCAGCTCGAACCTGCCGTCCCGGTAGGTGATCACACCGACGCGGCGTCCGGCGCGGATCATGAAGTCCTGGCGCGTCCCGATACCCGGCAAGGGCGTGATCTCTACGTTCACAGGGATCATGATACGTGGATGTCTCTGCCAGTACGCCCAGTGCGACGCGGGTGGGTGGTGCGCGACCGCGTGCCCGGCCCGGACGTCGACGAGTTCGCCGAACCCGGTCAGGTGATCGGAGCGCTCGCCAGAGCCCCGCACGGCACGTTGCTGGCCGTTCAGCACCCCCATCGCACGCCTGCCGCGCTGGCTGCGGGCACCGGGCTGCTCGACGCGCTGCCGCACGCCCGTGCCGAGCTCGCGGCGTTGATCCGGCGGGCGTACCGCGAGGTGGCCGACGTCGTCGCGCCGTACCGGGTGGACGGACCGGACGGGACGGCGTGCGGGCTGCTGTGCCTGGTCGACCCGGACGCGATCGCGCACACCGAGGACGTCTACCCGGACGTGGTCGCCGAACGCGGGCAGGTGCTGGCCTCGCTCGGCATCGCCACGAGCGCCGCCATGCTGATCCCGATCACGGAGTTGAACTCTTCTGGCTACGACGGCCTGACGTCCTTGGTGCTCGGGATCGACGACGAGCCGGCGGTGTCGCTTGTGGACTCCGGCGGGCGCAGGCACTGGGTGTGGCTCGTCGGGCCGGGCGCCCGACAGGACGCGTTCCTCGAAGCGGCGGGCGCGCATCCGTTGCTCGTGGCGGACGGCAACCACCGGGTCGCCGCGGCGCGTTCGGCCGGGCTGTCCGGGTTGCTCGCGCTCGTCACGTCCGGGCCGGGGTTGCGGGTCGGGCCGATCCACCGCGCGATCGTCGGCACCGGGTTGGGTGCGTCCGATCTGGTGACGGCGTGGGAACGGGTCGGGCTGACGGTGTCGTCGTTGCCGTACGTCGTCGACCCGGAACCGGGCGTGGTCGTGGTGCGCTGCGCCGACGAGGTGCTGCGGGTCGAACTTCCTGCGGGGCAAGGGATCGACCACGCCGTCGTGGAGTCGTTGCTGCTGGGGGAGGCGCTCGGGCTGGATCCGGAGAGCCCGTGCGTGCGGCCGGTCACCGATCCGTCGGCCGAGGCCGAAGCGGTGCTGCTCATCGCACCGGTACCGCTGAAAGAAGTGTTCGAGGGTTCGAAAATGCCGCGCAAGAGCACTTATTTCACGCCGAAACCGCGCAGCGGGCTGCTGCTCGCGGACCTGACACCGTAGGACCCTGTCAGGCGGGTTCGTTCGGCCCTGTCGAACGAACAAACCCGGGAACAGACTTCGGGAACACGGTCACCCCGAGGCCCCTGGAGAACTGCATATGCGCTACGAGCCGTCACCCTCGTTGCCGCCCCCTCAATCCAAGATCGGGCTTGTGCACGTCAAGCACCTGAGGGCGATGACGGCTGCGTTGCGTGCTGTCGACTACCGCTACGGAGGCGGGGCTTGCCGCACTCAGGTGCAGGCCCTGTTGTCGTGGTGTGACAAGGCGTTCGCGCACTCGGCCAGTGCCGTGGTGCGCAGCGAGTTCCGTTGCGCCATCGCGGAACTGCACGCGCTCGCCGGCTGGACCGCTTTCGACGCCGGGCTCGGTGGGTCCGCGCATCGCCACTTCCATCTCGCCCTGAACTTCGCCCAGGACGGTGATCTGGTGGCGAACATCCGCTATCGGATGGGGCGGGTCCACCTGCACCACGGTGGACCCGCCGAAGCGCTCGGCATGTTCCGGCTCGCCGGGCTTGTCGCGAACAGTCATCACACGAACGCGATCCTGGCCGCGAACCAGGCGTGGTGCTACGCCGAACTGGGGCAGCGGGTGCCCGCGCTGGCGTTGCTGGGACGTGCGCACGACGAGTTCACACGCGCGCATGTGGACGATGCCGCGCCCTGGGCGGCCTTCTTCGACGTGAACGATCTCGCGGGCATCACCGGCACCGTTTACACGGCTCTCGCGCGCACGGTCGACGAGAGCTTCGCGCGGCCGGCGATCACGTCGTTGCGTCAGGCGGTGACCGGGTATCGCGACGACATGGCTCGCAGCCGGACGTTCGCCCTCATCGCGTTGTCGCTCAACCATCTCGTGGAGGGCGATGCGGACGAAGCGGCGGCCGTCGCGGGGCTCGCCGTGGCGCAGACCGGCGACATGATGTCCGCACGCACGCGCAAGAAGCTCGAACCGTTGCACGCGGAAGCGGGCAGACGCAGAGCGACCACGCTGAGAGAACTCATCACGCCGTTGCTGGCGGCTCCGGAGTACGCGGCGTGATGAGCGCACAGACCCGGTGGTTTCCGGCGATCCCGGGTTCGTTGCCCGAGATCCGGGCCTTCGTGCGCAGTCTCGCCGGGGAGTCAGGCCTGCACGGTGACGACGCGCGTGACGTGTTGCTGGCGGTGTCCGAGGCGGCGGACAACGCGGTGCAACGCGCGGGTGCGTCCATCGTCGGGGTGACGTGGGAGCCGCGGGATCACGCGGTGTTGCTGACCATCGAGGACGACGGCGTGTTCGACCACGGCGGCGGCACCTCCGCCCGTCCGCTCGGGCTGCGGCTGCTGTTCGGCATCGCCGACGAGGTGCAGGTGCGGCCCGGTAAACCGACCTGGCCGGGCACGGTCGTGCGAGCGCTCGTGCGGGTCTGGTCGCGTGCGGGCGTCCCGGATCTGCCCGCGCCTCCGGGGCGTCCGCGCGTGCTGCTCGTGGACGGCGACCGGTTCTCCGGCCAGTCGCTGGCCGCGTTCCTGCAGGCCGAGGGCTACGACGTGACGCTCGTGACGACGGTCGGGGCGGCCGGGGCGGCGTTGGACAGCCCACCCGCACTGGCGATCGTGGACCTGCTGACGTCTCATGGCGAGGGGACCAGGTTCGCGGCCGTCGCGCGGACGTTCGGAGTGCCGGTCGTAGCCGTTTCGGCGATCGAGCCGGCCACGCATCTTGCCGATGCTTACCTGCCGAAACCGGCGCACCCGCTCCGCGTGCTCGCGGCGGTGCGGGACCTGCTGTCTCCAGATCCGTGAGGCACCCACGATGGATCCCGAATCAGGCTTGCTGGAGGTGCGGCGCCGGGGCGCGGTGGTGACGCTCACCGGCGAGGTCGATCTGACCACCAGCGATCTGCTGCGGTCGGAACTGGCCCTGGCCTGCGCCTTCGGGGATGCCGCGGGGGACGTGGTGATCGACTTCAGCGACCTGACGTTCATCGGGTCGAGCGGCCTGCACGTGCTGATCGAGACGGCGACGCTGCTCGGGCCGCGGCGGCTCGTGCTGCTCGGCGGCGGGTGGGCGGCCTACGTCGTGAACCTGCTCGGCCTCACCCTGCGGTACCCCAACATCGTGGTCGACCACTGATGTCCACTGAGGACGCTGCGGTGTGCGACGCGGTATCGCGCTAATGTCGATCGCATGGCGGTACGAGCGATCAGGGGAGCCACGCAGATCGACGCGGACTCGCGCGACCTGCTGCTGGAAGCGACGGCCGAGCTGGTGCGGGAGGTCCTGTCCGGCAACAGTCTCACCACCGACGACCTGATCAGCGTCGTCCTCACCGCGACACCCGACCTGACATCCGAGTTCCCCGCCTACGCGGCACGCCAGGCGGGCCTCTCGGACGTGCCGCTGCTCTCCGCCACGGAGATCGCGGTCCCCGGCGCCATGCCCCGCGTGATCCGGCTGCTGGCGCACGTCGAAACAGACCTGCCGCGGTCCTCGATCAAACACGTCTACCTGCGCGGGGCGGCGGCGTTGAGGACCGACCTCAACCACTGAACGCGGCGCTGATCGCCTCGATGTGCCGGTGGTCGGTGCCGCAACAGCCACCGAGCACCGTCAGCTGGGGGAACCGGCTGTTCAGACTTCGGCAGTCGGCCGCGAGTTCCCCGGGATCGCCCCGGTCGAGGACCTCCGCCTCGTCGAGCTCCGCGTGGCTGAGCTTCGACGCGTTGGCCCTGATCCCGCGCACCCGCCCGATCCACGGTGCGGCGGGGTCCAGGGCCGGCGCGATGTGCGTGGGATGCACGCAGTTGACCATGTAGTAGGCCGGATAACCGCCGGTGTCGCGGTCGACCGCCTCGATCGCGGCGCCCAGCGGTACGCCGGTGGGCAGCCTGCCGTCGGTCTCCAGCGTGAACGAGATGACCACGGGCACTTCCGCCTCGCGTGCGGCGTCGGTGATGCCGGTGGCCTCCGGGACGTTGGTCATGGTGAGGGCGCTGACCAGGTCGGCGTTGGTGTCGGCGAAGGCGCTGATCTGGTGGGCGTGGTAGGCGCGGGCCTCCTCGCGGCTCATGACCGTCTCGGGGTGGTAGCCGTCGTGACGCGGTCCGACGCACCCGCTGATGACGACGGTCGCGGCGAACCGGCGCCGGACGTCGAGCAGCAGGTCGACAGCGGCCCGGTCGACCGCGGCCAGGCGCTCCAGGTCGTACCCGCTTCTGGCGCCCCAGTCCGGGTTCGCCCGCCACGTGACGGTCTCGAGCACGATGCCCACGCCGTCACGCTCGGCGATGCCCGCGTACCGGTCGAAGTAGCGCGTCAGCAGCGACCGGCCGTCGGGGTCGTCGAGCAGCGGGAACGCGGCGAAGTCGGGCAGGTCGACGCCGTCGTCGAAGACGAGCGTGGTCTCGATGCCGCCGTCGGTGAGGAACAGATCGGCGCTGAGCTGGGGCAAGGTCATCGCACGGCCTCCGGTTCCCGGCCACACAGTGTGCGCCAGGAACCGGAGCAGCGCGCGTCGTCAGGCGCTGAAGTCCTTGCCGGGCAGCCACCCGTTGGCGATGTCGGTGACGCGCCACCGCGGCACGGTCAGCCTGATCGTGCGAATCGGCGTGGCGAGGAACGGCCCCACCTCGGGCACCTTGGTCACGAGCAGCCGCCGCGCGGCCTCGTCCTCGGCCCCCTCGACGATCTCGGCCGTGGCCCGCGCCTGCAGGAACGGCTCCATCGGCGACCCGGTCGACACGACCAGCGCGACCTCCGGGTTCTCCTTGATCGCCTTGAGCGTTCTGCCGCGCTCTTCGAGGACGAGCACGAGCGTGTGCGGGCCGTCCTCGGCGAAGTAGACGCCGCCCACCCACGGGCCGTCCGAGCCGGCCGTGGCGAGGAACATCGACTTGTGCGCGGCGAGCGTGCTGCGCAGCAACGCCTCGACGGCGGGGTCACGTTCGATGGTGGTCATGGTGCCTCCAGGGGGATCGGGTGATGCGCACACCAGATCGGCCGCGGTGACGCACGCCTGTTGGGGATTCCACCGATCGATACCGCCGCCGAGTCGTGGACGGTCAGTCTAGGCGCTGGGTGACGACGAAGTTCGTGCCGTGGAGCGGTTGTCCGACAGGCGTTTTGGCCCACGCGGCGATTCGTTCGGCATTGCCACCGCTGAGGTCGAACAGCGCGACGATCTCAGGCACCTGTGGCCGGGGGATTGCGCATGTCAGAACCGTCTCACCTGTTGCGGTTTCGTCCTCGTTCCCCGGAATGTTGGGGTTGATGTCCCACCGCCCGATCGCAACGACCCAGTCTTCGTCCGGCGAGGTGCTTTCGGGCCAGGACGCCTCGACGGTCAGGTAGTAGCGGATCTCCTCCAACCCATGCGGGTCGTCCTCGATCGTGAACTCGTCATAGAGGTAGGCGTTGCTGCCGCAGAGCGCATATGCGTCAAGCAACATCCGCATGTCCTTGATGACCTCGGCTCGTTCAAGTGAACTGAGGCCGCGCTCCTGCGTGTTCATGTGTTCACGAGAGTCGCGGTTCAGCTTGTCCGCGTGGCCTCCGATGGCGACAAGCGGGTTTCCCCACTCAACGAGCCGTCGATGCTCATGCTTGGTGGGCTCGACCTCTCCAAACCCCTCGGCCACTGCCGCGCGGAGTTCATGGGCCTCCGTGGCGAGCTCGGCAGCGACGGCCGTTCGAACTGGCGCCGGCACGGCTGACAGGGCGTTGTCCAGATCGCAGAGTGCTTCGTGGAGGAGCAGCTTCACGCGCTCATACCAAATACTGTGCGTGCCGCTCAACAGACCTGCGCGGGCCTCCACAGCCGCCAGTGCATCGAGATGAGCGGTTGGGTAGTGGTCGGTCGAGAAGTCACCGTCTTTTCTGGTGTCCCACACGCTGACGGGGACCGTCGCACAGGCTGAGACGCGGTTGAGCGCGTCCACGATCGGATTGGCGAGTTCCGCGGTTTCGACGCTGGTCACAGTGGACGACGACACGCCTTCCGGTGCTTGGTGGGTAGCGAGGATCTGCACTTTGCCGCGGTTCGGGTGCTGCGAGTAGATCGTCACGAGGATGCCCATTCAGCCCGCGTCCCAGAACGAAGGCACGGGTGATCGCAAAGCTCGACAGGATTGGAGGCGGTGGCGAGGGCGCAGTCCGACGCTCCGTGCCTCGTGAGAGTTCAGCGGTGGTTCAGGTCCGATCCCGAACTCCGTGCTGCGCTGGCAGCTTACGTCGACTCTGGCGCGCTGATCAGCGCTGCGAACCGTCCCGCTGCCGGTGCGGGCGTTCGCACCAGGCACAATGTGGGCCGTGGGCGTCTCGGAGGGAGCTGCGGTGGGCCAGGGTCAGTTGCGCGGTGTGGTGGCACTCGACGGACCGTCGGGCACCGGCAAGTCCACCGTCGCGAAGCGTCTCGCGATGGCGCTGGACGCGCGCTACCTCGACACCGGCTCGATGTACCGGGCGATCACCGTGGCGGTGCTGCGGGCGGGCGTCGACCCGGCCGACGAGGTCAAGGTCGCCGAAGTCGCGGACAACGCGGTGCTGCTGGTCGGTACCGACCCCGGAAGGCCCGGCATCACGCTGGACGGCGACGACGTGTCGGCGGAGATCCGCGGGCCCGAGGTGACGCTGGCGGTGTCGCCGGTGTCGGCCGCGAGGCACGTGCGCGAGCTGCTCGTCGCGCAGCAGCGGGCGATCATCGCGGACGCCGTCGACAACGTGGGCGGCATCGTGGTCGAGGGGCGCGACATCGGCACCGTCGTGTCGCCGGACGCTCCGTTGAAGGTCTACCTGACGGCGTCGGCGGACGCACGGGCCGCGCGCAGGACCAAACAGGACAACGCCGCCGGACGTGAGTCCACTGTGGACGCTGTGCTCAAGGACGTGCAGCGGCGCGACAACTACGACTCCAGCCGCGCGGTCTCGCCGCTCAGGGCGGCGGACGACGCGGTCGAACTGGACAACACCGACCTCGATCTCGCGGGCACCATCGACGCGTTGCTGGACCTGGTGCAACGGCGAGGGCTGAGGGTGACCGGGTGACCGTTCCCCCTGCGAGCCTGCCGTGGCTGACCGACATCGGCAGGTGGATCGCTCGCGGGCCGTACGCGTGGCAGTTCCGGATTCGGGTCCACGGGCGTGACCGCGTACCCTTGAGCGGCGGCGTGGTCGTCGTCGCCAACCACAGCTCGATGGCGGACGGGCCGATCCTGTTCGGCGCACTGCCTCGGCGCGTGACGTTCCTGATCAAGCAGGAGATGTTCAAAGGCATCGTGGGCACCCTGCTGCTCAAGATCGGCCAGATCCCCGTCAAGCGGGGAGAAGCCGATCGCACCGCGTTGACCAGCGCGTTGTCCGTGCTCAAGGCGGGTGGCGTGATCGGGGTCTTCCCCGAGGGCACTCGTGGCGAGGGCGACGTGGCGAGCGCGCAGAACGGTGCGGCGTGGCTGGCCAAGACGTCCGGCGCGATGGTGCTGCCGGTCGCCTGCCGCGGGACTTTTCAGGCCAAGGGCTGGCGGCCCGAGGTCGACGTGCTGATCGGTGAGCCGTTCCACCTTCCAGAGGGGAAGGGGCGAGCGGCCCTGGGCGTTGCCACCGAGCAGGTGCGTGATCGCCTGGCGACACTGGTCGCCGAACTTGATGGACTTCGCAAGAGCAAGAGTGAGGGAAGACGATGACGGACCTGGACGGCACCTGGGAGGACGAGGCCGACTGGTCAGCCTTCGGCGACCTCGACGGCTCTGACGGCGAGGACGCGACGCCGCCGCAGCCGGTGCTCGCGGTGGTGGGACGGCCGAACGTCGGCAAGTCCACGCTGGTCAACCGCATCATCGGCCGGCGAGAGGCCGTGGTGCAGGACGTGCCGGGCGTGACCCGTGACCGAGTGGCGTACGACGCGCTGTGGAACGGCCGCAAGTTCACCGTGGTCGACACGGGCGGCTGGGAGCCGGACGCGCAGGGCCTGCAGGCCTCCGTGGCCGCGCAGGCAGAGCTCGCGATGGCGACCGCGGACGTGATCCTGGTGGTCGTGGACGGGTCGGTGGGCGCGACGACGACCGAGGAGGCCGTCGCGAAGATCCTGCGCCGCTCCAAGAAGCCGGTGATCCTGTGCGCGTCCAAGGTGGACGACGAGCGCCTCATGGCCGACATCGCGTCGCTGTGGTCGCTGGGCCTGGGTGAGCCGTACCCGGTGTCCGGTCTGCACGGTCGCGGCTCCGGTGACCTGCTCGACGTCATCCTGCAGAAGCTGCCCGAGACCCCGCGCGACGACTTCCGGGGAGGCGCCGGCGGCCCGCGCCGCGTGGCGCTCGTCGGCAAGCCGAACGTGGGCAAGTCGTCGCTGCTCAACCGCCTGACCGGCGAGAACCGCTCGGTCGTCGACTCGGTCGCCGGCACCACCGTCGACCCGGTCGACTCGCTGGTCGAGCTGGACGGCGAGATCTGGCGCTTCGTCGACACGGCCGGCCTGCGCAAGCGGGTGAAGTTCGAAAGCGGCGCCGAGTACTACGCGTCGCTGCGCACGAAGTCGGCGATCGAGACCGCCGAGGTCGCGATCGTGCTGCTGGACGCGCACGAGCCGTTGTCCGAACAGGACCTCCGCGTGCTCACGATGGTGGTCGAGTCGGGCCGCGCGTGCGTGCTGGCGTTCAACAAGTGGGACCTCGTCGACGAGGACCGCCGCAACGAGATGGTCCGCGAGCTCGAACGCGGCCTCGTGCGCGTGCCGTGGGCCGACAAGGTCAACATCTCCGCCCTGACCGGCCGCGCCGTGCACAAGCTCGCGCCGTCGCTGCGGACCGCGCTCAACTCGTGGGACACGCGCGTCCCGACCGGCCGCCTGAACCAGTGGCTGTCGGACCTGATCTCCGCGACCCCGCCGCCGGTCCGTGGCGGCAAGCAGCCCAAGGTGCTGTTCGCGACCCAGGCCTCGACCCGCCCGCCGACGTTCGTGCTGTTCACGACCGGTTTCCTCGAGGCGAGCTACCGCCGGTTCATCGAGCGCAAGCTGCGTGAGGAGTTCGGCTTCGAGGGCAGCCCGGTCCGCATCTCCGTGCGCGTGCGTGAGAAGAAGAAGGCCGGCGCGGGCAAGAAGTAGTTTCTCCGGGTGACGGCCCAGCCGATCTGGTTGCCCTTTGGCATGGGGTGCGGTTGGTTGGGTCAGTGGCCGTACGAGTGGTGCTAGCCGACGACGAGGCCCTGCTGCGGCGGGGCCTGAAAGTCCTCCTGGAGGCCGACGGGCGGGTCGAGGTGGTCGGCGAGGCCGCCGACGGCGCCGAACTCGTCGACGTCGTCCTGGCCCACCTGCCCGACGTGGTCCTGGTCGACGTGCAGATGCCCGGCGTGGACGGCCTGGAGGCGGTGCGCAGGCTGAGGACCTGGGCCACGCCACCGGCCATCGCCGTGCTGACCACGTTCGACCTGGACGACTACGTGGCAACAGCCCTGGACCTGGGCGCCCAGGGCTTCCTGCTGAAGGACGCCGAACCCGAGACCCTGGTCAGAGCCGTGGTGGACCTGGCAGCCGGCGGCGCCGTCCTGGACCCGCGCATCACCGCCCGCCTGCTGCCGCGCCTGCGTGGCTTCCGCGCCAACCGCCAGCTCGACTCCCTCTCGGCCCGCGAACGCCAAGTGCTGGAACTGGTGGCCGCCGGCCGCTCGAACCACTCGATCGCCGAGGAACTCTGCCTGTCCGAGGCGACGGTGAAGAGCTACGTCTCCACCGTCCTGACCAAGCTGGGCGTGGAAAACCGGGTGCAGGCGGCTCTGGTCGCCCACCAGGTCGGTGTGTGGTGAAACCGCTCATCCGCGAAGTCCTCACCGTGGGCATCACCACGGGCGTAGTCCTGCTGACCCAGGACCGCCCGTTCCCCTGGTCCCTGTGGACCGCGATAGGGGCGTCCCTACTTCTGTCCGTACGCCTGCGCTGGCCATGGCTGGCCACCCTGCTGTGCGTCCCGGCAGTGGCAGGCGGACTGGGCTGGGCCCCCGCCCTGGTCGCCCAATACCGCCTGGGCCGCAAGGAAAAGTCCATCCCGATCCAACTCTTCTGGGTAGTGCTCATGACCGTGGCCGCGATCGCCCCGGTCCTGGCAACCGAGGACATCCCACCAGGCCCCCTCCTGCTGGCCACCGCCTTCGCCTTCGGCTTGGCCGCCGCCCCAACAGCACTGGGCGCCCTCGTCACCACCCGCAAAGACCTCACCCAGTCGCTGTACGAAACCCGCCGAGCCCGAGCCGCCGAACTGGAAGCCCAGGAAACCTCGGCCCGCGCCGCCGAACGAGCCCGAATCGCCCGCGAAATCCACGACGCCGTAGGCCACCACGCCACCCTGATAGCCGTAGAGTCCGCCGCCCTGGCCGCCACCGCCTCAGACCCAGCCGTGCGCGAGTCAGCCCAGCGCTTACGAGCCCTGGCAAAGGAATCCCTGTCGGAAATGCGAGCGGCCCTGGGCCTCCTGAACTCCGACACCTCCTACCCGTCCCTGCAGGAACTGGTGGACCGCGCCCGAGTGGCCGGCGTGTCCGCAACCCTCTCCGAAACAGGCGACACAGCCCTCTCGCCAGCAGTCTCCAGAGCGTTGTTCCGCGTGGTCCAAGAAGCCCTGACCAACGTGACAAAACACGCCCCAGGCGCCACCGTGACCGTAACTGTGGACCGCTCCTCACCAGTGCGCGTCTCAGTCGTGAACGGCCCGGGCGAACTGCCTTCCTTGGGCGACCGAGGCGGCGCGGGCCTGCACGGCCTGTCCGAACGCGTCCGCCTGGCCGGCGGCACCCTGACCACCTCATACCGCGCGGACGGCGGCTTCAGCGTCTCCGCAGTCCTACCGCCCGGTAAGTCGAAGGTTGACGGACAAGACTCGACTTTCGGCGGTGGCGCACGCGACGCGGCCAACGCATAGTTCTAGCTGTCGGTCGAGGATCGGGGGATCGGTCGGACCGAGGGACGCGGGGACCCGTACGTCGGGTCCCCGCCGTATTTCCGGGGGTTTCCGCAGCTAGGGCCCTGTCCGAGGGGCCGTTTTTGATCTCTGTTCCGGGTGTTGTAGGATTCTTCCTGCACGCCGGGAAACCGGGAGTGTGGCCGGGACGTGGCGCAGTTTGGTAGCGCACTTGACTGGGGGTCAAGGGGTCGCAGGTTCAAATCCTGTCGTCCCGACGGCCAAGAGGGTTCTCGCAGGTCAGATACTGCGAGGACCCTCTTTTTGTGATCTTGCCGAGTTCTGCCGGGTCGAGCACGCCGCTCATCGACCCCTTTACTCGGAGGGCTTTCACAATGCCTCTTCTCGACCTGAACAAGCTCTCAAACGGTCTCTCGAAGACGTGGACGGGCTATCTGCGTGATTGGGACCGCACGCTGCGATCCGCGAGTCATCCGGAGACCACTCGCTACAACTACCTCCTGGCCGCCGCCCAGCTCGCGCGTTACCTCGCCGAGTACTCGCCCGACCCGGACGCCGACGATGCCGCCGACGACCCGTGCGAGGTGACTCGTGCGCACATCGAGTTCTTCCAGGCCTGGATGATCGAGACGCGGTCTGGCGCCACGGCGCTGAACAAGCACAAGGGTCTGCAGCAGTTCTTCAAGTGGCTGATGCTGGACGCGGAGGACATCGACCGCTCGCCGATGGAGCGGGTGAAGCAGCCCAAGCCGCAGAAGAAGCTCATTGCCGTCATCCGTGACGACGACACCAAGAAGGTCCTCGGCACCTGCAAGGGCAAGGACTTCGTCCAGCTCCGCGACGAGGCCATCATCCGGCTCTACTACAACACCGGTGCCCGCCTGTCCGAAGTCGGCAACCTCAGCCTTGAGGACCTCAACCAGGACACCGACTCCGCGCACTACCACGGCAAAGGCAACAAGGACCGCCGCGTCCGCTACGGGCCCAAGACCGCACGAGCGATCAGCCGCTACCTCCGCGCCCGCGCGAAACACAAGGGCGCCGAGCTGCCGGACCTCTGGCTCGCTGACCGGGGCGGCAAGCCGCTGAAGCCCAACGGCATCAAGATCATGATCAAGCGCCGCGGACTCTCCGCGGGGCTGACCGGTGTGCACGCGCACCGGTGGCGGCACAACTTCGCCCATGAGTGGAAGCGGGCGGGCGGCGACACCGGCGACCTGATGTTGCTGCTCGGCTGGACGTCCGAGGACATGCCACGTCATTACGGCGAGAGCGCGGCAGCCGAGCGGGCGCAGGAGACGCAGCTGCGGATGGGGATCGGTGAACATGTCTGATCAGCTGCGTATCCGCCGGGCCGTCGAGGTGATCATGGGCACGGTTGTCGGGCTGACGTTCTTGTTCGGCTTTGGCAACGTGTTGAGCCTGGGGTTGAGGCTCGGTGTGCCCGGATGGGTCGCTCCGCTCGTTGCTCCTGCGGTCGATCTGTCGGTGATGGGCCTGTTGCTCGGCCTGCGGCAGCTGACGGCGAATGGTGCCAGCGACGCGCAGCTCAAGCCCGTCCGACGCCTGCTGATGTTCTGCAGCCTGGTCACGCTGGCCCTGAATGTGGCCGATCCCGTGATCGCCGGCGAGTACGGCAAGGCTGCCTTCGATGCGGTCGGGCCACTTCTGCTGATCGGTTGGTCAGATGTCGGCCCCTGCCTGTTGCAGGGCATGAACAGCGCTCGGCTCGTTGACGCTGCGGTTGATGATCGACCGGTACCCCTACCAGCCGCTGCCAACGCCACAGACGACGAGATCAAGTCGGTCGAGGCGGAGCCGGTTGTCGCCCGTGATGACCTGTTGGAGCGCGCGAGGCGTGAGGACATTCGCCATCGGGAGCTCTACCAACGGCCGATATCGTCAGAAGCGTTGCGCCAGCGGCTTCGAGTGGGCTCAGCCAGGTCGAGAAGGCTGGTCAAAGCGGTTCGGTCGATGGAGTTCGCTGGCGTCGCGACCGCTGCTGGCGCGTCGTCCGCAGCTAGTTGTTGATCGATGTGCCACCCTTTTGACGTGGGTGTGCTGGACGGTCCGTGGGAAGACCAGCCGTCGGATGTGAGGCTCGGCGAGTTCATCCGCCGTCTGCTGTCGGCAAGCTTCAGACAGGAGGCTGCGGCCCGACGGGCACGCGACGCCGAGCTTCTCGTCGATCGCTTGGATGTCGGTACCCGGCTGTTCGTACGGGATCTCCACAACGAGCAGCTCGCCGACCAGGACGAGTACCGCCTCAAGCCCGACCCTTTCGCTGACGCCTTGCGTGAACGGCTGAGCGAAGCGCTCCTCGACCGACCAGACGACGTAGACGATCACAGGGCTTGGAGGCTGCTCGAGGCGGCTCTTGCTGAACGAGCGAGATGGATCTCAACCGCACAGTTCGGCAGGGACGAAGCACAACATGCCGGTCGCGACGCGCCGCGATGCGTCCGGAGGTTCGAGTTCCTCATCCTTGTCGAAGGAGAGCCATGTGGGAATGTCACGTAAACCGTATGCATCGGTTGTAGGCAAGGGGTGTTGGACAACATCACTGTGGACGCGCCTATCGGTTGCGCGGGCGTCGGGCGCCGCGCGTTGGATGAGCTCCAACGCCGATGGGCCAGCTTCGAGTTCAACACAACAGGGCAACGAAGCACCGCGAAGGGCTTCTACGACCGCTACCGCATAACGAGCCCGAGTCCGTGGCGATCGCAGCGCGACGGATGTCCGCACCTCGCCAGCTGGTACGGGCTCGCTCGGTGAAGCCCTCAAAGCCCGATACCGGTCTGTTGAGAGAGCCCACCTGTAAGGGGCGGAGTGGATCCGATCGGCGCCAGGTGCGCTACGACAGTGAATAGCGTTTCCTCTGCCTTCGAGCCTCGAAGGCGTCGAGTTCTCTGCGCAGCTCCACCGCAAACTCCTCGCGTAGCGTCGTGAGTTGAGGTGTTGGTGCCACGCTCGCTGACTTGAGAACCTCGGCGACAGGGCGCGTGAGCAGCAGACCTTGGCCGGCTGCGTACACCGCGACGGTATCGATGCCAAGGGCGTTGTGGCGGTCCAGCAGCAGGTAGCCCAGAAGCTGTCGTAGCCACTGGTCGATGTTCTTCTCCACGCCAGCCGACATCTTGATCTCGATGAGGGTCGACCCAACGACCAGATCGGCTATGCCAAAGCCTCCGGCCAACTCAGGGGCGATGATCGCTCGCTCGCCAAGGGCTCGGAGTACCCGCTGTCCGTGCTCGAGGTAGCCGGTCCACGCATGAAGCAGTGCGCCCAGCATCTCGGTGTTGGAACTCAGCCGACCTTGCTCGACGATCGCGATGAACCAGGACCTTCGTACATCAACGGCGATCGTGTCTCCTCGCTTGTGGGCGAATTTCTGTAGCTCGACGAGGCCCAGGCATGTCGCGAGTGCCTGTCTCATGTCTTGGGAGCCGGGCTGGTGCTCGTGATTACGTGACCAGTGCATCAGCATCGGGTCCGATGTACCGCTCGGAGGCAGCCTCCCCACACGTGTGTGCTCGAAACCGACCGCACCGAGCAACGCCGCACATTCCTCGATCGGCAGATAGGACAGGAGCGGCCAGGGCGCCGGCCGCGTGGCGACATCCAGGCCGATACGCATCTCCAACGCGCAACCGATGTCGTCCGCACCATGGGACACGCTCAGCGGTGTCCAAGGAGCTGCCCGCAGCTCGGTGAGCCAGGTGGCAGTGATGTCAGCTCGGTGTGGCAGGTGCTTGTCCAGGAATCGGTTGAGAGTGCTGGACGGCTTTCTGGACTGACGCTCGATCGGCACCGGACCACCCTGGCCCATCTCCTCTCGGCCAGCCAGCCTTCGCTTGGAGACGGTGGTGCTTACCTGATGGGCGAGTGTGTCCGTGGCGCGCGTTCGGGAGGCGTTTGACGGCATGCGCAGGGTCGAATCCCAGCGGGAGTACCAAAGGATGGGAACAGGGCTGACCTGCGGATTCCTGCTGGAAACCTAGTAGTTGAATCGCGTTTCGGGTTGTCTTCGCAGCCGTGACGGCCACCTGGGGCGGGACGACCGCCTCGCCCCAGGTTGGCAGGCTCGATCGACGAGCCGCGAACCGCTTCACGCCCGCTCGTGCCCAGCTGGTCGCCGTCCTGCACCATCGGCAACCTCATGCTGCATACGCGCTTCAGTCGTCGTCTCCGATCTCATGAGGGGACAGCGCAACCTCTCGATGGCTAGCGGTCACCCCCAACGCGAGCCTCTCCTCACCGCAAGCAGCGACGAGAACGTGGTAGAGATCCGGCCGGATGATCAGATCAGCGCCATGGACTGCAGGCTTGAGCGGGCTGAAGTTGCCGTCGTGCACGAGGAACCCGCGCCACTGCCTGCCGACAATCGCTGGCCCGTTGTCGTCGACCAGGACGTGACGCAGTGCCGGGGTCTCTGGACGGAGCCCCAGCAGGGCGATGACTTCGACGCGGGGGACGAGGGTGAATCGTTGGAGGCCGATCCCCCGGTTGTGCGCTGGAGCACCGGGCTGTCCTTCGTAGTCGACGATCGCGACCAAGGGACCTTGAGCAGCGCCAAGGATTCTGCGCGCGCGTTCGGGATGAAGCCCTGGTACTAGGCGACCGCAATCGGCAACCCACAGGTCTGGCGCGGCTTGAGAGAACGGAGTGCTTCCGCTGGGAGGTTGCTTCTCGCAAATCTCAAGTCCGGTCGCGACGAGTATATGATGAGCGGCGATGTCGGGGTGACGGGTGGCAATCGTCTCCTGCCGTTCGAACATCCCGAGCTGAACCCAGCCTTCGTATGGATGTTCGCGGACAAGTACCACCTTCTCGTCGCGCGCGAGTTGCCGGACTCCGGCAAGCGCGATCGATCCGGCGAGCGGCCACTGGACATCCTTCTCCACCCAGGGGATTGGCAAGAGGGACCACTCAAGCTGACCTGTCCGGGTTGAAGGTCGGGGAACTCTGGACGCTTCGCTGCGCAGCGCCCATAGTGCGTCCGGCGCCAAGCCGCGCGCGAGATCCCCCTCGAAGCGGCGAGGATCTGGAACGAGGCGCTCCATCGCCGTTGCGGCTCGGATGCCGGCAGCGCAGATCTGAAGGTCTTCCTCAACGGCTTCTTCGTCAGCGAGATAGGCGTCCGGGAGGTGGTCCGACGAAGACGAACTCAGATGGTCGATCTGTTCCCCGAAGCGCGAGCTGACACCGGCGATCCGCTTGGTGAGGCGGTCGACAATGGCCTCGCGCAAACCGAGAGGCTCGCCGGCCTCCTCGAACCGGTCATCGAGAAACGTCGACACGAGTCCTTCGGCTCGCTCTGACGGCGTCGGCGGGGTCATTCGCGCGCTCCCGGAGTGTGGCGGTGGACGGCACGAATCTTCGGTTCGGGTTCTGTCGCTGGTGGATGTGGTACTGGATGTCCCTGCACGTCGAGGATCTGGCTCGCGAGGGCGCGGACCGACAGACGCTCGTCGCGAGCCAGCAGCGTCATCTCTGCCGCCATCTCGGCAGTCAGCGCGCCGATCGGCAGGTAGGTGTGGACGATGTCCAACAGCCATGTGGCGCGGCCGGCGTCCAAGTCAGAACGCAGCACGCTGATGAGCGCGGTTTGCGCGAGCGGAGGGCGGCACGTCACCAAGAGGGCAACGGCGATGAGTGTCCGTCGCAGTTCCTGCCGCTGGGGCCGGGCGATGGTGGCCAGGGCAAGCGTCGTCAGCGCGACGTCCTTCGCTTGCTGGGAAGGAGGATTCTCGGTCGGCCGGTATGTGTGACCACCGCGTTCCGCCGTGCCTGGGAGGCGATGTTGCTGCATGGTGAACGCAGCCTCCCAACATTCCGTCGCTGTGTCATCTCGTGTCGCAGCGAACGCGGCGATCACGGCTTGCGTCACCCCGTATGTGCTCTGGGCATCAGACCGGACGGTTTGAACAACCGCGGCAGCGAGCGTGCGCTGTGCGGTGTCCGAGTCCAGCTCGTACGCCCTGCGCCACAGATCTGCGCGCTCTCGTCCCGCAAAGGCACGCCAGCCTCCGCCGCCACGGATGTGAACGTATGCGAGCGTCAGGCAGTAGCTCGCGACCGTCTGCAAAGCATCGTTGTCGCCACAGCGCATGGCGATGCCCTCGCCGATCTCAGCGAACACCTTGTTGTCGCGGTACCAGCCAAGTTCTTGGGCGACGTCATCAAGTAGCTCGATGCCGAATCTTTGCCCGTGGACCAAGGTCGACTCGATGATCCGCCACCCGATGATGTTCGTTGCGGTGTCGAGATCCCAACGGGTGGCAGTGTCGCCTCCATAACGCTGGGACTTCAGCTCGCGCGCTGCGAGGAGTGCCCCAGTCCGCCCCTCTGGAACGAAAGGACGTTGAGCGTTCACGAGGCGCTTCTGCAACTGCAACGGGTCAGCTTTGGGACCGGGGCTCCAGTCCATGCTGTTCCGTGTTTGCTCTCGACGTGGAACCCGAGGTGCAAAAGCCGAGCCTCCGAGATGTACCGCGGCGTCGACGAGTTCCGAGGAGACCACGGACTTGGACTGGTCACTCGAGTACAGCATCGGTTGGTCGTCGTAAGTTGCCGTGATGTTGTTCGCGACAATGGCGAGCATCGTGTCGGACTGGTTCGTCTTGCCGAGTTCACTTCGGAGTCGGATGAGAAGGTGGAGGTCGGTTTCGGGGAAGCGCCACTCCGTGCCGAGGGTGAGGCGGAGAGCCGCGAGCACCATCGGGTCGGCGGTCATGATCAGGCTTGTGAGCAGCTCCACGTGTGCGGTGTGCGCACGTACATCGTCGAACCCGATCTCGCTGAGCAGGACATCCGCGGCATCCGTGGCGGCAGCTGTCGGATCGATTGCCGCGGCCTTCTCCCACCACTGATTCACGAAATGTGAGGTGCCGCGGCCGTTGGTGTGCTGCCGAACCAGGTAGACAAGATCTACCAGCTTTCCCAAGCACGCCTGAGCGGTGAGGACGTTCACGTCCGCGAGATCGTCGAGGCTGTCGATGATCTCGGAGAGAGTGGGATCTTTGTGCCCGCCGTAGCTCCCGAGGAGCAGGGATGCACGACGCCAGCACTCGTCGACTTCGTCGAACGCGCCTGCTGCAAGGCAGATTCGGGCAGTCGCGAGTTCGAAGTTGGCTGTAACGCTGTACTGCGTGTGGCTGTCCCGGCGTCGGGCGCGGACGACCTTCAACAACGCGTACACAGCGCCAACGCCTATGTGGTCGGAGACACGAGCCAGGATCGCCAGGAGATCGTTGGTAGCGAGCGGCCCGTTTTCCGGCAGTCCGAAGTTGGTTGTAGTCGTGGTGCCGTCAGCTATCTCGACGAGGTGGACGAGCACAGCGTCGAGGTCCTTGGGACGAATGACGACGAGGGACTTCTCGACGACTTGGTGCACGAGCGGATGAATCGAGTACAGGTCGCACGCGCGTGGATCCCCCGTGAACGGATGAGCTTCCGCAGCAAGGTCTGCAAGCGCGACCAGGACAGCCGTAGAGGCTGTTTCCGCGGTCGTGACACCAGCAGCGACGTCATCCGCGATCCCGAGCGTCGCGACGGCGTACCGCAGCCAGGCGCGGTAGAAGCCGACGCCACCAAGCCGGGCGACGTGCCTGATAGGCGTTGTCCGATCCAGGCCGTGCGCGAGAGTGAGGAGCGAAAGCCACCGTTCGACGGCGCGGTGATCGACGCTAGGGCCCGCGAGGACGGCGCTGGTGGCGGCTTCGATGTCCGCTTCGAGATCGGTGGTCCCCAGGCCTGCCAGAACGTCTGCTGGGGAAATGCCGTACTTCAGATATGCGACGAGGTTGAGAGAAGGTGCCAGCGCCCACGCTTGGCGAGCGAGGTGAGCGGGGTCTGGAAGACCCGGCGTACCAGCCGCAGCGAGGTCGGCAAGTGTGAGATAGACCTGAGCGGCTTTGTCGGTGTCGGTCATAGCTGCGGCGACATCAGGCATCGCACCCGTCGGGAGGCCTGCGGTGAAGACCTCGACGAGGTTTTCGAGGGTGGCCTTATGGTCGAGTTCGAGGTTCGCGGCCACCTGCTCGGCCAGGTCTGGTGGTATGTCACCGCGCTGACTGCGGAGGCGAAGCTCGCCGAGCTGCACGGCGAGGTGGACCGCACCGTCGTGGTCGGATCCGGCGGCGCGTCGTCGACTCGGATCTGACTCGCGGGCGTCGAGATAGGCCTTCCATGGAGCTGCCGCCCCGGCGCGGTCGACCGCAGCACAAAGGCGAAGTCCCCACTCCTCGGAGAGCGTGGGGCGGCCCTCGTACACGAGTCGTTCCGCCACCACATCGGCACCCACGATCGCGACCACGACGTCCGAGTACTCGGAGATCGAGTTCGCAAGCGAGTCAAGCTCGTAGGTGTCGATCGCCTTGCGGGTCTCGACACAGGTGATCAGCGTTGGCCAGTCAAGCCTCGCTTCACTTTCACGAGACACGGTGCCGACGACACGCTGAAGCGCCTCTGGTGGCTGGAACGCACGAATGCCCTCCGCGACGAAGCCCGGCTCAACGAGGGCCTTCAGTTCGTCATACCGGCCCAGCTGTGCGAGTAACTCGGGAAGATGCCGAAACGCTCGTGCGTCGGCGAAGAATCCGCGATCAGTGAGCCACACGGCTGCGTGTTCACGTACTGACGTGACCCAGGCGATGTCCTTGTCACGCAGGATGTAACGGCTGAAACTCTCGTGATGGACGCGCAGGCCACCGAGACCAGGTAGTGAGGTCAGCACCGGCGCGAGGGTCTTGAGAGCAGGCTCTAGAAGTGGCTTCACGATCGGGGGAAGCAGTTCGCCGAGCTCGCTTGCCGACAGGGCGAAGTCGCACAGCGCGAGAGTGCCGATCGCAAGCATCTGGTCACCGGTCACAGTGCTCAGCAGGTACTCGTAGTAGGTGTCGACGTCGGTGGCCGTGTCGGGAACTCGTTTGAGCCTGTGCAGAACATCCTGAACCGTGCCCGATTCTCGGTCGTCAAGCGGCGAGGTGCGGCTCGCATACCGGCACAGATAGGTGGCGTACAGCGCGTTGCCGCCTGAACGCTCGTGGAGTAGATCGACGACCGCCTGTTCGCTCTCCCCCAGCGGGCCGACTCCCGTGGAGTCGGTGAAAAGGTCGTGCTTGATCGCGAGAACACGCATCTCCGACCACGACATGCGGGGCATCTTGACTGGAACGCCTGAGGACGGTCTTGCGCCGGCCAGGTGAGATCCGGGTTGGCTGGCGATGAGTACGCAGACGCCAGCAGGGAGGTCGATCGCGGCGAGCTGATCGACCAGATGAAGTGATGGGTCCGCTCGCTGGCCGGCCGATTTGCCGAGGACCCGGTCGACGTGGTCGAGCCCGTCAATGATGAGAAGCACGCTCTGGCTGGGGCGTGACTCGCGGCATTTTTGGAGTGCCGAGGTGAGAGCCTCGGGCGTCGCGGCGAATCTGGGACGCAAGTCCGCGGTGGCCTCGGGCACGTGCTGCTCGAGCTGTCGCAGAAGGCTGCCGATGACGACGTCGGCGAGGACGCGTTGCTCACGGCTGGTGTCGGTTGCGCCGAGCCAGCAGTGGTGTCGAGCGACGACCCAGCCTTCGTCGCGGTACGTGCCTGCGAGTTGTTCGCACAGCCAGGACTTGCCGGCGCCAGGCTCGCCGGTCACGACGACACGGCCACCGTTCGGGGCCACGACGTCAACCTGCTGACGTACTTCGGCGCTTGCGTCAGCCCTCGGTACGACTACGGCCGCTTCGACGGGGTGTCCCTCGGCGACAGCACCGAAGTCGGTCGCAAGTCCGACCTGAGGCAACACGTGTTCTCGTGATACGTGACCGTCGAGTGCTCGTGAGCCGGTAGCCGCGTGGGTCAGGGCGAGGGCCACGTAGTCAGGTGAGACGTGGGTGTTGGGGGTGCGGCCCGCGCCGAGTTCTTCGGTGACGCGCCAGAGGAGCACGCGCTCAGCGGGGCCGGGTGCGGAGAAGTCGATCGTCGAGGCCGGAGCGCTGGTGTCGATCGTGAGGCGTTCGCACGCCGCGTGGATCTCTTGCGTTGTGAAGGTGGACAGCTTTTTCTGCCAAGGGGATTTCGCCTGCAAGGCTGTCGGGTTGAACTTGAACCTGACCGTGCTGAGGCCGGGCAACGGGTCACCGGGGTCGTTCGCCGCGTTCGTCGGTTCAAGGACCTCGGCGAGTTGCACGTCCGGCCTGCCGTCGCGGACGACAACCCGGTACTCAGTGCCGGGGTGTCGGCCCAGGTCGGACAACAAAGACGTGAACAGCAGGTCGATGCGAAGGCTTCTCCCATCTGCCGAGAAGCTGTCTTTAGACAGCTCACGATCCTGCGTCGTGTGCTTGATCTGAATGCGGACTCGCTTACCGGTCTGGTAGCCGATGGTCAGATCGTCGAAACGGTCACCTTCGAAACCCTTGGTGTCGACCGCAAGGCTTTCGGTCGTGCCCAGCACGAGGTCGACGAGCGCGATACCCGTGATGAGGTCCTGGTACGCGTAGCCGTGGTGCGTCGACCTCAGGTCCATATGCTTCCTCAGTCTGCCTCGAGCCAACGAGCCGGCCCGACCGAAGATGAGATTCGTCAGCTCGGGCTGCTCGATGATGGCACGTGGGGCCGAGGAGCTCGCGCTGTCAGGGCTAAGTCCGCACTAGTGGATCCGGCACAACACCGTGCGCTGGGCAGAAGAGTGGTTCGATGTGAGAGTCGTTAGAGCGATCGCTGCGGACCGTCGCGCTCTGGAAGCGGACGACGCCGTGGTCTGTGTCGTTGGCAGGTGACCAGGTTCGCCAGCGGCAACAACCTGGTGTGTGTCGCGGCATTGTGAGGTCCGTAGGGCGTCGACGAAATGCCGCCTGCCCAGGGGAACCGTGTTGACCTTGCATGAGTTGCGTGATGAGACTCGGCATCCTTGCGGGCTCGCCTGTGGATCTGCAGGTCGTAGTCGTATCCGCCTTGCGCGGATCTCACACAATCGGGTGAAGGTTATCGGTTGGGTTGGTAGAGGGCGTATCGAAGGCGGGAACTGTCAGACCTCGCCGATACGTTCCCGTCCATGAACCACTGGATGGCCTACAGCGCGCCGACGCGTCCGAAGGTGCATGGGATGCCGGAAGCAACGGCTGGCCACATGTCAATCTGGACAAAGGCTGGTCCTGGCGCCCGAACCGCATGGGATCGCGAGGCGCGAGTTGGCGATCGGGTTGCGTTGATGCGGTTCCAGCACGCCGTCTTCAGGTCGTCCTACACACCCGGCATCGTTGCTCTCGGGGAGATCGTGTTGATCGAACACCCCGAGGAGCCTCGTACTGGGAGCACTGTGACGGTCCGGTACGACAGGTTCTTCTTCGACCGCCCGGTTCCGCCACATCGCCTTGGCGCGAGTCCAGCGTTTGGCGGCTTTCGTTTCAACTCGCCGCACTCATTCGTGGGAAGTACCCCAAGACAGCTCACAGCTGAGCAGTGGGAGGCGATCGAACGCGAATCCTCTCGCGGCCGTGTGTTGCGGCGCAACCGCTGGGATCTCGAACCGGGAGCCGCAGTGGTGCTGTCCGAACTCGTGGATCGCTACGGTGCCCAGTTTGCGGCTGCCGACCGGTGGGGTGTCTACGAGAACGGTGCGTTCTACCGTCGTGGTTCTCTGGGGGACAGCCGTACACCCGTCACCGTGGAGCGCAGCCGCTTGACGCCCAACGTCTTTGTGTTCGCGGATCCGACGTTGCGGAACGCGCAGTGGAATGAAGACGGGAGAGCCCTGGAAGTACGAGTAGAGTCCAGACTTGGATCCCTCCTGTGCAGCCACATCGAAACGGGCTGCGGTATTAGAGTCTTCGCGGTCACCTCGTCTGACGGATCCACGATGCGCTACATAGGGCAGTTCGTCATTGATCAGCAGACCGCGATCGAAGCAGAGCCCCGCAAGAGCAACGCGCCCGGCCGGTGCTACAGGTTGTTGCCTCTGGGCAAGGTCAGCGACGATTCGGCACTGCACCCGCGGATCGTGGGCCGCCAGTATGAGCAGCCGTCCAGCGGTCAGACCTCCAGCGAGTCAAACATCGTCCGGACGATCTCGAGGGAGAAGCTGGGGCACGCGAACCGGATGCACTCCCTGCTCCAGAACCAGCTGGCGAGCTTCGTGAAGGAACAAGGCCTTCAGCCACTCTCGCCGACCACCTCGGATGCTCCCTTCGATATTGCGTTCTGGTTGAACGACCGCTTGGTTCTTTGTGAGGTCAAGAGTTTGCCTGTCACTAGCGAGGTCGATCAGCTGCGATACGGCTTGGGGCAGCTCCTCGAGTACGCGCATGACTACATGTGCCGCGGTGACGAGGTGCAGCCCGTGTTGTACGTCGAGCGCCGTCCGTCCGACCGCCGCTGGGAGATGATCTGTTCTCTCAACGGGGTCGTGCTGGCATGGCCGGAGGAGCGAGGCCGAATCCTCGCAAGTGAGATCAGCACGAGGCAAGAGTTTCTGGGTAGCTGTGGCTGACCGGGACATGCGGGCCTATGCACTACAGGGGTGTTCACCTCGGTAGGAGATCAACGGCTGGAACTCGCTGGCACTAATTAGCGTGACCGTGTCAGTGCGTGCGATCGGTTGCCTCGTGGCCTGCCCGGCTTGAACCCCGTCGGTTCCTCGGACCCACATATGTCTTGACGCTACGTGGTTCCTACGGCTCGACGAGGTGGGATGACCTCATCGTGGACGGCTGATCCCGCATGGGTCCAGCCTGCGTCGCCAGGCAGATGGATGTGCAAGCTGGTGCGGGTGACCATCCCTGGAAACGGGTCGCGTCGACCTGAGATGCCGGATCGGCGTTCCTGGAAGGTTACTCGCCCGAGCGCGAGCCCAGTGGACCGCAAGGCATCGTGGAAGATGTCAGCCCGGACAACCAGGGCAGCGTCTCCGTGATCGTAGACATCTGGAGCGAATGCGATCACCTGGTTGTTCTCGCCATAGACGGCACCGTCCAGGGGGCGGGCACCGGGCGCCATGAGATCGAGTACACCGGCGCTGGGCAGTGTGACCGAAACGGTGTGATGCAATGAGCAGTCGTAGATAGAGCCTTCCCAGACGTAGCGGTCCGCTGCCAACAGAACGGATGCGTTGACGCCTGAGTCAGTGGTCCAGCCGCCGCGGTCTTCGCGCTCTGCGACCAAATCAGCGAAGGCCGGCTGGTCGGGGAACTCCCCGAGAAACGGGCCGTCGGTGAAGTCTTGGCTGTACGAGTGCGGTTGATACCGCTTGGGAGGGACTTGAAGTGCTGTGGCCACGTCAGACTGCTTGATCAACACGCTCCGGTGAACGATGCCATGGTCCGCCCATCGGCCTGAAGCTATTCCCTTGGTACGGCCGTAGAGATCCCAGTACCACGCGACCGTGCCGTGCAGCAGGATCCAGTTGGAGTCGTCAGTGATGGCAAGGGCTTTGCCGGCAGCGGTGTGCGCGACGAAGTGACCAGGCAGAGAGACGATGTCCGTGGTGTCCAACAACGCGGACTGGTCGGCAACCCAAGCGCATTGACTGTCCAAAGTTGACAGATCGGGGGCTGACGGCGTTGGCAGTGGTAGCCACCAGGCCGTGGTTTGCTCGTCGCTGTGAGGGTTGCTGGCATCTTCTGGGTTTCCAGCAAGCAAGTGCGAAGGATCGAGGTCACGCACGAAGGGGATCTGAGCGGCGTGCGTGAAGGTGGGCTGATCTTGTCCCTCTCGCCGCAGATGATAGGTGTCGGCCAGGCGTGCCAGCGCTTCATGCCATGACTGCCACTGGTACTTCTTGCCAACTCGTTCGCGCTTGTGTGAGGAACGTCCGCTGGACCGGGAGCCATCGAGCTCCTGGTCGATCTTCCCAAAACGCTCAGGAGTCCATCCGCGGTCGACAACGCCAACGAACACAAACCTGCACACGAGGTCGGTGTCGAACGACGCATCATCAAGGCGAGGCTGCTTCTTCTCCTGGGAGTCGAGCGACTCGGCGTACGCAACGAGATCGGTCAGCTGAGCGTGGAGTGGATGCGTTTCTGGCAGGGCTTCAATGAGCCTGTCTACCATGCTTGTCTGCTCGGGCTCAGCTGCCGCCTGCGCGGGGTCTGGAGAGTCTGGAATGGAGGTAACTCGTCCGTCCAGCAGGCGGGTGTTGAACGGAAAGCTGTAAGGGTGGTCGGTGCCGATGACGTATCGGGCGAAGTCGCCGTCTTCCAGCACACTGAGGTGTATCGACGCCCACAGCGACCCCTCGCGGCCCATCCTGTCCTTGTCGAAAAGGGGATAGGCGGCTTCGAGATCCTGCGTAGAAGGCACGTCGCGGCCAGGCCAAGGACTCGACCACGGCCCTGACGCGGCGCACCACTGCACGTCGGACACCACCTTGCGCTGATGCGCAAGTCGGACCGTGTTGCGCGCGTAGTCGCGAAGGAGGATGTGAACCGGCGGATCGCCGTTCCCGAAGACCGTGTCGAGAAGGGCCGTCGCGACACTCCGCAGTTGGTCGTCTGGTAGCCCACGCAGTGCGACGCCATAAGCCACAGCACAGACTCGTTCCAGCACATAGACATCGTCGACCGCGATCGCGCTCTGCAGCAGTGAAGTCAACACGTACGGATGGAAGACGGACAATTTGATCAAACGTCGTGTCGCTTGGTCGCGCAGGAATCGGTCTGAGCTCGTGAAGGCCCACATTAGAGTGGAAGCCACCGCGAGCGCGGAGTCAGGTGACACGCGACCGAGCAGTTGGTCGTCCTCAACCTCCACCCAATGCAGTAGCTGGCCGTACGGGGTGGGGCGCCTAGGACGGCCCGCGGTGGCAGCGGTCCATGTCATGTCCCGCCGATACATCGGCAATGCGGTCAACGTTGCGGTCAGCCAATGATGATCGAGCCTGTGGCCGGGGCTACAGCCAAGCGCGATGGCAACTCGCGCGGCACGATCCGCAGCAGGCCTGACCTCACCGAGCAACGTCTCTTCCATGAGTTCGACAGCGGCATCCGTGATCGCGTCCTTGTCGCGTAGCAACAAGGACTGGATCACTCTCTCAGGCAGCCTAGGTCCGACTTCTGGCGACGCGCAGCTCGCCAGTGCGGTTAACTCCAGACCAGCCTGCTGCGGAAGCAGCACGGCCAGCGCATCGATGGTGCTCTCACCCGCGGACAGAGTCGATACGATCTGGCCGAGGGCCTCAATGTCAAAGCTGTCTCTACCTCGAGCCTCGTCGAGAAGGCCCTGAGCGATCAGATGATCTGCTAGTCGCTCGTAGGCGAATCGCACCACCGGTACAAGTTCATGCGAAGAGCCGCTGCCTCTGACGACATCCTCGATGATGATTCGTTCGCTGATCAACGCGGCGAAGAGTGACTTCGAATGGCCTCCGGCGGTCGTCAAGACCTGCTGTGTCACCTGCTTCGCCTCGTCTCGGCTCAGCCACCGCTGGCCCGCCTCCCGCATTGATCGAGCCAGCGCCATGCATGCCTTGAAGACAACTGGATCAACCGGATCAACATCGAGACGCGCTCGGACCAGTTGATCCATCGCGGCTAGATACCGGGTAATCACGCCGGGAAGGCTTGGGGCGGTGGCTGTCAACAGCGCCGGCTGCAGTTGTGCCGTACGGCAGTACAAGTCGAGGAACAGCGGCTCACGAAACTCCGGGAGCAACAGTGGTGCTGCCGGCCCGATGAGACCGTAGAAGCGGAAGAACGCGGCCACTGCGTCGTACTCGATCCCCGCGAATCCATCGTGGATCACCGAGCATGAGGCAGATCGAACAGGCTCAGGAACGCACGCTTCAAGAGCGACGGTACGAACGCTCAGGACGACGCCGATCGACTCGAAACGGCCCACGCGCTCCAGGAAGCTAGCCAGATGTGCAGGCCAGATCAGCCTGCCTTCCCCTTCGTTGAGCGCGTCGACCATCAGCAGCGCCCGTCGCCCGGATGCCTTCGCGCGAGCGCTCAGGGCTGTCAAGAACTGCTCAGCGGTGCCGGGCCAGTCCAGCTGTGCCAGGATCTGAGACCAGGGCTCGCTTGGATTCAAGAGCGTGTGCCCGAGTACCAGCACAGCGGGTTGATCTTCGTCCAGTGCTGTCGAGAGCGTCTCTGCCAGTAGGTGGCTCTTGCCTCGGCCCGCTTCGCCGCTGATCACGAGAACACTGTTGTTCCATGCAGCGGCTACGTCTCCGTCAATCCACTCGGTTGCGCGTTGCAATTCCGACCAGCAGTCATCGAGCGCTTCACGTACCTTGTCAGAACGATCGTCTCTTGTGGACAGATCAAGAGCGGTCGACAGCTCTTCGATGACTGTCAAGAACTGCTCACACCGCTCGCGCCACTGGGCAATTGGTAAGACACCGTCGACAGCTACGGCGTCTACGTCCGTGCGCAAGCTAGCGAGCTCTAGCCCGGCTGCGTGGATCCTGCCTGCTTCCACCGAGAGGCTATGGGCAAAGGCAAGATGACTCTGTGCTCGACGGACGTAGCTGCGAAGCGGAGACAATGAGGATGCGCGGCGAGCGAAGCCGCTCGTCACACGACCCAACGGCACATTGACATTGAGCGCACGTCGGTAACGCGGCTCCAGCAGACGCAGAGCCTCCTCTGTACGTGTCTTGAACCACTCAGATGTGAGCTCTGGTAGCGGTGTGCCCTGGTAGATCGACAGCGATCCCAATACACCGATAGCTGGCCCCGAACCTGTGGAGTTCACGCCGCCGTTGATCCTGACTGATTCAGCGGCCTGGGAGAGAGCGGGGGAGGACGTAGCCGACGCAGGCTTCCCTACTCCTGCGTCGGCCGGGAAGGGTCCGGAGCTCCCGTCGGCCCGGCCGGAGCCGGCGTGATGTTGAAGCCATCGCCCGTGACTGCCCCGATCACGATGCCCGAACCTGTGCCGTGGACGCCTTGCTCGATGATCACTCCGCGATCACCGGCCGAGCGGTCGCCGGTTGATGGCTCAACTGGAGCTTCGTCTGAGGCAGATCGCTCTGCTGCCTCCTCCGAAGCCGGCCTTGCCCACGTCCACCGCGCCAAGAACACCGCTCCAGGCACGAGAACAACGACGATCGCTGCGAGCCAGCTCAACCCTTCCACCACGTTCCGCACCGGATGCTGGTCTTTTGGCAGCCACACCAACAGTCCGAACCGGGCTGTGATGAACGCTATGGCGGCGACACCAGCCACGATCAGACCCACCCGCCGCACGCGGTCCATGGCCACCTCTCGTTCTACCTGCACAGGAGTTTTCGCAGTATCTCGCTTCGCTCCGTGCTTGCGTTACTCGTCGCAACGCGCAGTCCACCGCCACTGCTACCGGACACTAGCAATTGTCAGCTGGAGTGCCCGGCCGAGGAGTCGGGCAAGATCTTCGACAAACCGAGCGAGGTCCTCGGTCTTTGCGCCACTGAGGAGCGTCATCACCTTTGGGAGCGAGTGGTCACCGTGCATCACCGCGTTGCGCATCCGGTATGCCTCCTCGAGGAACCGCTTGACGGCTTCCCTCCGGACTCCCAGCACAGGGTCGTCAGCCAACAACCGTCCCGCTGCTGCAGCCGCGGACGCGCCCTTTTGTTCTCCTTTGATCTTGCCTCGCTTGACGAACAGGGCTTCAGAGCAGATGTTGAAGTCGATGAGTCGATGAGTCGATCTTCGGGCAAGAACCTCGAGCCAGCGAAGACGAATCGCCGCAAGGCAACCCGCAACGATCGATCTCGCGCGATCGCGGGTGCCGCCAGCATCTGGTATACGCTGCGCACCGCATCGACGTGCTCTTCGGTCAGAAGCAGAGTTGGACGGCTAATGTCCGCGGCATCAACCGGCGACAGGGCGGCGCTGCCTTCGATGTCAAGAGGGAAGTCGTCGTCGTGTTGAGCATGAATCGGGCGGGTGGCCATCACCGATCCGCCGCACACCACGCGCAGGGCGGTGACCAGCCTTTGTGTAGGCTCCTCCAAGCATGGGAAATTGGGGGCCTTGGGAGACTCTGGCATTCCCTGTTTGTACGAACGGATTGGATATGCCTGCTCCTTCGCGACGGTCCACTGGTGGAAGCGGGAGACCTGGACGCTGTTGGAGCCCGTGCCGAACTCTGCTGGTACGGCGAGCACCTGGATTGCCCGGCTTATCTGTCGGTCGCTCATCGGGCGCAGAACCACACCGTCGGGTAGAACGATTTCGGCCATGCTCGATGTGAAGCCGTTGAGCGGTATGAACTCGACGAACCGGACGGTGTCGCCGAGCAAACCTGCTTCGAGCCTGTTGTAGTGCAGGTCGAACACCGTCTCGTCGAACAGGTAGGCGCGGGTGGTGATGACCATTGGTTCAAGCAGGTGCTCGACCAGGAGCCGGTCGAGCCGACGCTGTTTTAGGGAGAACTCGACGCCGACCATCGTGTCGACGCGGGCGCTCAAGATTGGGTCGCCGTCGATCGCGCTCCGTACCGCAGCCATCTCGGTGAACGTGTCTAGCCAGTTGACCTTGGTGACGCCGTTGGGCATGTGCCAGCCTTCAGGCCGCAATGCAACGAAAGACTCCTGACCGTGCCGCCACCACTGCCGGGAGTCTGGGATCGCATCGACCTCGGGGGCGGTGTCGCGCTTCGCCAGATCCGTCAGCGCTGCCTTGGTCAACGAGGCGATAGCCTCGCGAACCTGCGGCCTCTGCGATGTCTGCATCAAACTGATCCCAACGGTCGAGTCCTGCCCGCTGAGGACCCTTCTGATGCGAGCCCATCAGGATTCCATAAATTGATCTGCGCGCAAGTGAGTTCGGCGTATCTGGATCGCCGTGTTGATGGTCGCGGAGTCACCTGACCGGCATTGCCCTTCTGTTGATCCTTCGTTGGTTTGGCTGAGCCGGTACCACAACGCCGCTGCGAAGACGGCCGGCATCTGACACGTTGGTGTTGTTCAGGTTGCTCGTGGCCTCGTCGACTATGTTGTGGCATCACAGCGCGTTCTCGCTGGTATGGGCGGGCCACTGCGGCTGCTCGGTACGTCAGCCGATCCCAGGGTGGCGGACCGGCTGAGTCAGGCTGAGGTGAGGTGTGTGGCGACTCCGGTTCAGATCGCCAAGGTGATCAAGAGCGCGCTTGATGACCTCGACGGGGAAAATGATCACCACGCGTTCGAGCAGCTGTGTCGAGAGCTGGCAAGACGGCGGATTGCCAGCAACGTCAGGACGGCGACGGGGCCTGTATCTGCGGGTGGTGACCAGGGGCGTGACTTTGAGACCTTCCGTACTTACTTGGCCGACGAACTGCCCTTCGCCATTGGGTTCGTGGCGTTGGCATCTCGTGACGTCGTGGTCTTCGCCTGCACCATCCAGCAGGACGACCTCAAGTCCAAGTTCAAGAGCGACATCAACGCTATCTGTACCCAAGGAACTCAGGTCGACAGAGTTTGCCTGTTCGCCACGGGCAAGGTCTCCACACGCGTGCGGCACGACGTCGAGAACTGGGCAAAAGGCGAACACGGGATTGCTCTCGAAATATTCGACCGGTTCGTGGTCGCCGAATGGCTCGCTGAACCGGACCTGTACTGGATCGCGCAGGAATATTTGCACCTACCGGCTGAACTTGCCCCGCAGGTTGAAGACAGCGAGCCAGTCCTCCCCGAGTGGTATGTCGAGCTGCGCGCGGATTGGCAAGCCGTGGACCGCCAGCCATCCAACATCGGTGACATGTTTGACTTGCGACGGGGGCTACGGCACGCGGTTCCGCCGGGTCCAGCACGGGTGGATCTCGATGGCTGGCTAACGTTGATGACCCGGCTCGCCGAGTGCACTCCCGATGCTGATGCGCGCTTGCATGCGATCTACGAGATCGTTTGCGCCCGGTGCCGCGGAGTTGCAGACCTTCGTCCAGCGGAGTCGTTGATCCGCAGCTTCATGACGGACGTCGAGCTGAGCGAAGATCCAAGCCTGTTGTTCGACGCCAGCGTGCTCGTCCAGTTCTGCGTCATAGCAGTCGGTTACGGCCACAGCGATCTTGCCCCTGACGAGGTGCTTGGTTGGGTACCGCAGCTGCGCCGTCAGGTCGATCGCCTTCTGGGCCGTGAGTGGGGTTCGAATACTCGAGCCGGTCTGCTGCAGGTTGCGGTGCACCTGGCGCTGCACGTCGACTTTTCGGATGCCGAGTTCAACGGCAGCGCGACGTTGGCAGAGATCGACGAGCGATACGAAGCGATCACTGGAGCGATAGAGTCCGGCACGCTGCATGGGTTCTTCGATAGGGACCCCAATGTGTCCCTTGTGGATCTCGATGGTGGGATGCAGCGTCTGCTTGAGCTAGTTGAGTTGCTTCCACATGCGCCCGTCTATCCGATCGACGCACTGAGTACGGTAATCGAGATCCACACTCCTGTCCTCCGGGATCATCCGCTCTACCGGCAGGTGTGCGACGGGCTAGACGATGCTGTCAGGCGTCAAGAGGGAGATGCAGCTGTCGGTGACAGGTGCCGGCAACGAGCCACCTCGCTGCTCCGGGCCGACCGGCTGCTAGAAGCCCTACGTGAGTTTCATCAGACCAAGGTCAAGTGGTTTCACGGGGACACGTACTACGGTGCTGTGCGAGCCATCGCGAACATCGTCGACATCTACAGCGCGTTGGGCATGTACCTGGCTGCCAAGAAGTACGCCTTGGCTATGGGCTATCTTGCTCACAGCAGTCCCGATCGATCCGACCGTGAGTTCGTTCCGATGGCCTTGTTCTCGGCAGCCAACATGGACCACCTCGCGGGAGCGTGGATCAGCTCGGCACGGTTGGCGGCGATCGCTGGTCAAGTCCATCTTCAGTTGGCGCCGGATGCGGGGAACCTCGAGCGCCACAAGTACGTGACAGAAGCGATGAAGTTCCAGGCCTTCACGACTGTGATCGCCGAGCAGACGCGACCAGAGTTCATGCCGGCCCTCCGAGACATCCTTGAGCACAGCCTCTTCGAGGGGCTGATCCGTCCAACTGAGACCCATGACTCGGCGCCGCGAACCGAGCAGCAGTGGACTGACTGGTTGTCGGATCGAGCTGGCGCACCTTTTAGCGATGTTGGTGCAGAGCGCACGATCACGTTCTGTTCCCTGGGAGTGCGATGGACGGTGCACTGCCAGAACGAGCAGAGCACAGTCCTGGCAACGGAAGATTTCACGGCGATCCTGCAGATCCTGCTCGTAGAGTTCGCCTCGCTCGATCCGGTGCTCATCCCACAAGACGTAGATGTCGAGGTCCGTATCTACCAAGCGACAGACCCACCTGAACGTGACCACTACACCCGACTCGATAGTGAGCTACGGCGATGGCTGCTCCTGCTGCCCGATGCTCCCCAAACTGACTCAGGAGTCGAGACAGGGCAGAGCCAAGCTCTCCACCTTGCGTTCCAGGTCCTGATAGGTAACTCCCTACTCGACCAAGAGCAGTTCAGCCACCTCATGGACGAAGCGGCCCGAAACGGTCTGTTCCACAACCTGGAGATCGGTCGCCCCTACCAGGAACTCGCTCGGCTGCACACGGAGCCCACCCCGCCGCTGAGCGACTCCGCATACCGGCCGCTCGCGAATCCCGAGCGGCCGAACCCTCGAGCCGGTTCCTCACATCTGCGACCATGCACTGGGCTCGGACCTGGCTACACAGAGGAGAAGGCGCACGCGATCCTCAGCGATCGCTATGACGTCCTGCCTCGGCCTGTTCGCCACACTTTGCCCGAGCTCCTCGATGACGAACGAGTACGCGCTCTGTTCCTTGATCTCCGTGCTCAAGGCTGGAAAGACTGGCATCTGTTGTGCGTCGTCATGAACCTCACCGTGCAGGCCCGGATCGAGTCTCGTCATGGACCGCTCACGGCCGGCCTCGCAGGCCAGCTCAAGGATGAGATCTTCGATGAGGCGCTGCGCGACGAACAACTTGATGATCTATACCTGCCAGCCGAGAAGGTTACCCGTGAGGCCATGGAGATCGGGATACGCAGCGTTGCCATGAGCAGTCTGCGTAGGTGGGGACTGGAGCTACATCACGGAACTGCGATCGCTGACCCGGTAGTCGAGGTGCTCAATGAGCGTTATGGCTTCTGGACTTACGACATACCCCACGCAGATCCGTTCCACGGCAGGCTCGCCGCAGACAGCTGAAACGTTCAGTCGCCAATCGCGCCGTTCGCGGTCGACCGGCTCTCACAACAGAGGCCTCCGCGCGGAGGCCTCTGAGCGTCTCGTGTGCCGTGGAGCACACACCAATCAACTAATCTAGGTCGATGCCCAGCCTCCAGGCGGCCCATCGCGGGTACGAGTACCAGGACTTGCTATCTGCTAGCCGCCTGGTTGACCTCGTACTGGGGACTGTTTCCGCTGCATACGTCGATGTCAAGCAAGTCGGAGACGATCGATTCGACGATCTCACCATCGTCACCACCGATGGCCGTCGTGAACGTACGCAGTTCAAGCACACTGACAACGACGACAAGCCGTTGGCGGTAGAGACCTTCACGACCGACGGACGCGACTTGCGGATCGATCGTCTTGTAGCGGCGGCGGTTGCAGACAGGGACGGCCCAGGCAGCAGCGCTGCTGATCTTGCGTTTCGTGTCGTCCTTCGGGATACCGGGCCTGTACATGAGGCACTGACCGCTGTCATGGTGCTCGCCGATCCTGATCCAGGTCCTTTCGTGGCTGGCATGAGGACACAGCGACTACGGTTCGACGTCGACCGGCTGTGGCCGCTAGAGCTACCTCAGGAAGTGGCTACAGGAGCGGGTCGCGACCGGTTCGCATTCCTTCGCTCCGGGCCGAAGGCCGTTGACCGGGGAGACTTGGCGTGGCTGTGCGCGCGACTTGTCATCGAAGTCGAGGCGCCTAGATCGAGCGGGATCATGGTGGATCCCGGCCCGGCCGAGCGGATTCTCTTGACGAGGGTCCGCGCCGAGATCGGTGCGGAGTCGTATCCGAACGCAGGTCGGTCGGCTGAGGATGTGGCGGAAGCATTCGCGACCTTCGCACGGCAAGCGCGGCAAGGGATCAGCATGCCAACAGCCGCAGGCATGCTGCAGCGCGCGCAGCTCAGACGAGACTTCGGGGCAGTATCCAGAGCGCACCCCGTTGACCGCTCGCTCGAAGTCGCCCGCCCCAGGACTGTGGCAGACATCCAGACGGCGGCGCAGCGAGCCGCGTCAGAGGGCGTTCCCTTGGTGCTCACCGGGTCTCCAGGTCAGGGTAAGTCCTGGGCATGTGACCAGCTTGTCCGGGACTTGATCTCGGCCAGATGGCTAGTCGCCGAGCACTACTGCTATCTCAACGACACGCACGACGAGCGCGATGAGCGTGTGCAGGCTGAGACTGTCTTTGGCAGTTTGCTGGGGCGGTTGGCAGAAGCTGATCCGAGCTTGGTCGATAGCCAACGGCCGCGGTATGCCGCTGATGATGTGGCGTTGACCAACGCCGTTTCACGCTCCGTTCAATTCAATCCTGACCGCCAGGTGGCCTTGATTGTGGACGGCCTTGATCATATCGCGCGGATTGCGCCGACCCGACCAGGCACCGATCCTTCTGCGGCGGTAGCTGCTGCCCTGGCGGCACTGGACATCCCAGCTGGGAGCGTACTGGTCGTGCTCAGTCAGCCCGGCGAACACCTTGTGCCGCTTCAAAACGCTGGTGCTCACGTAGTTGAGATCCCAACCCTGACTGGAGCGGAACTAGGCGCGTTGGCAGCGAATCTCGGTCTGGTCAGCGGTCCGGAGACCATCAACCCGATCGTTGAGGAGCAGCAGGCTGATGGCTTCCTATCTGCGCTAGGAGAACGGTCCCGCGGTAATGCTCTATATGCCACTTATCTTTGTCGGGAGATCATGGCGCGTCCCGATGCCGAGGCTGATCCGGAAGCCGTCCTTCGCGCTCTTCCTCCGTTCGACGGCACGTTGGAGAACTACTACACCCACCTGGCAGCCGTCCTCGGACCAGGTTTGGGTGTTGCAGATGTTGTTGGCCTGCTTGACTTTCCGGTCAGCCGCGCGGAGCTAGCAGAGATCAGGCCGGATCTTGCTCACTGGCTGGATGACGCGCTCGCCACCCTCGCTCCCGTCCTGGCCGAGCGAGCTACTCAGGGCGGTCTGCGGGTCTACCACGAGTCGTTTGCCCGCTTTCTGCGTCGGCGTATGGAGGCCACTCCAGGTGTACTGACGGCCAACATCCGATTCGTCGTTGAGTGGCTCGATGCACGCGGCTTCTACCGCGATGAGCGGGCGTTCCGGTTCCTGCTGCCAATGCTGGCAGCCGTCGGGCGCGACAGTGAGGTACTCGACCTGGTCGATGTTGACTTTGCCTTCAACGCGATCGCCGGCGGACATCCAGCATCGGCGATCGCAGCCAACCTCGCGGTCGCGACCAGCTGCGCTGGACGGGAAGGAAACCTGCCCGCGCTGAGTCGGTGCGTTGAGCTGGCCCGCGCGGCGGAGTCCTTTGAGGACGAACGCCTCGACTCCGTCGCTGTGGACTACATTGACGTGCCGATGGCCCTGCTCGGGCGCGAAGAATTTGCCAGTCGGCTCATGTTCGACGGCAAGATCGCAGTACCCGCGCGAGCCGGGATACAACTGTGCGCCGCCATCGATGCGGCGGGTGTGGTCGCTCCTTGGCGAGATTACCTGCCCGCCTTCGCGAAGTGGCAGGAAAGCAACACAACGGACTATGGGAGTGAGTCCAGCCGAGCAGTTGCCTTGTCTTGGGTACGAGGACAACTGCGGCAAGTGTCGACCGGTGCCACTCCCGTGCAGACGCAACGCGATCGCATCGCGCGCTTTCTCAACGACACCGATCTCCTCCCGGACGATGTCATCCCCATCGTTGCCGATGTGATCGGTATCGAGCCCACCTCAGAACTGGTCGACCATCTGGAAAGTCCCGCGGCCGCGGCGCTCGCCCTCGCTGAGGTAGCTCGTCACTCAACCGACCCGCGCGCCAGCAGACTCCTCGCACGGCTAGTACCACTCGCGACGCAGCAGCACCTGCCGGGCAACGCCCATCGCCTGATCGGGCTCGGCGCTACACCTGAGAGCATCGACACATCGTCCGTCAGCGAAATGCGAGCTTCGCTGATGACACTCACCCAGGACGTAACGAGTCCGAACGCCCTCCACGACGAGGATACGGTTCCAACCTGGCTCGACCGGTGCGCGGTTGCTGCGCGCCGTGACCCGACCATCCTTCCGACTGTTGAAGGCATGCTTGACGGAGAAGGGTGGTACCGGTGCTGGCTGCGATTTGCGTTGGCGTTGGTAGAGACGGAAGCAGCAGTAGGCGACCAGGCGCAGCGCGCACTCAAGGCTCTCCGTTACCTCGCTGGCGACCTGAACCCGTTTGCAGGTAAGCCACGGGCTTGCGACCTTTACCCGATTCATGGCCACATCGAGGAGACCGTCTGTCGTGCAGTAGCCATGCTGGACGACGCCGCTTGGCCGGTAGCCCTGACCATCCTCCACGAGGTCACCGAAGGCGTAGGGGTTTCGTTGCGCGGGCAGGACGCCGGCCCCATCACGCCGGACTTTCTGCTCACACTCGCGATTGACGCGACAACTACGCCGTCTCGTCGGCCCGCTACGCAGATGCTGATCGACAAGGCTCTCGTTGAAGGTGGTGGACGTCGCTACTACTCAACTTTGGCTGAGTATCGGCTCATGGCGGCACGCTTCGCCCTCGACGGTGGAGACCGTAGCCAAGCAGAGAACTTCTGGAACGAAGCCTGCCGCCTGATGACTGCGTACGGTTTTCACAAGGACATCACGATCTACGAGGTCCTCGATCCACTTCCAAACTTGATCTCTGCTGATCCAGCTCAAGCTCGGATACGGCTAGCACAGGTACAAGCGACCTGCGAGCGTGTCGTGCTCCACACCGACGGCAAGAGCACGCGGAGTGCGTGGATCCAGTGGTGGACTTTTCTCGCCCAGGCTGACCCTGCTGCGCTTACGCAACTGGTCGTGCCAGCACTTCTGAAACGCTCTGGTCGTGTGTACGACCTCTACAACGGCGCTCTCGAAGATCTGTGGCGATCCTGGCACCGTCTCGCTGATCCGATCATCGCAGGCGCATTGAGGTTGGCACTGTCTATGCCGCTAGACAAGGCCGATCTGGCTATGGCGGAACAGCTCGCCAGCATCACCGACGGCTCCGGCGCGGATCTTCCTGGGCGGCTACTCACCCTTCTTGCGGCTCGCGCCGACGAACGTCCACTCCGCCATCCGTACAGCAACAACGATGAGTTGATCGCCGAGGACAACGCCCTGGTGAAGTCGATCAACATCGTTGCGGCCTTGGCCAACGTTCCGCAGATCTGCGTCTTCGCCGCAACCGACGAGAACTCAGATCAGCACTCAGCTCGCAGCGCACGGCCGCCGGCATCATCCGCGGACATCCAACAGATCGCTGTCAGCGGATTTCCCGACGGCGCAGTAGGTATTGCTCGTGCCATCCGCACCTGGAGACGTCGCCCTTACGAGCCGAACACCCCAGACTGGGCACCAGAGCGATTCGCCAACATCATCGGCTACCGGCTGATTGAGCTCGCTGAAGGCGGAGCAGAGCAGGATGCAGAAGCTGCGCTTCATACCCTGGCCGGAGCCCTTGGGCTGCTTGATCGCAGTGGCCTGCTGACCTCTCTCGGCGAAGGACTGAAGCGCCACGGCCAGAATCGCCTCGCCGCCACAGCCTTCGCGTTGGCGTGGACCCGCACACGTGGGAACGACGGCTGGATGAACTTCGGCGGCGAAACCGAGTTGGACTCGCTTCGTCACGCGACGCAGCTTGACGCAGACACCGCATGGAGAACCGTCGCTTCCGAGGTCACCCGAGTCGTTGCAGGCAGCCATCATGGCTCCCGCGGCGTCAGTCAAGCGTTGATCCACGCCAGTCTCGCGGGCGGTCTAACAACGCACGAATCGCCGCACGCTGCTGCCTTTGCCGCCTGGGACGAGGCACACGCAGTGATCGCTCTTCGAACACCAAGGTTGGCGGACACGGACGACCCGGACGAGCCCTACACAGCACCTCCGCAGAGCATGACAGCAAACCCAACCGGCGAGATCAACCTCGTGTTCAGCGAAGCCATCCTTGGCGCAATGGCACATCCTGGGCAAGAAAACCGTCAGCGTGCGCTCGTGGCTCTCGAGATTGCCCTTCGGCATCACCCTGAGACCATGGCGACGGCACTGGCGGCTGCCTTGCCCGCTCTGGACGATCCTGCATTGCTGTCGTGGCTGCTCGCAGTGGTCATGGCCGTCGAAGAGGCCCAGCCAGCCGTCTCGAACCTATGCCACGAGGCTCTCCAACGACACGCGAAGGGCCCGTACCTGACCGTGCGAGCGCTCGCTTCGCGACTCCTAGGAGATGACGCTCCCCCACCGCCCGTTGCGGCACCCGACACTGCTCTTCTCTCCACCGCAACGTTGTGGACGCCTGGCGTAAATGAGCCAGCCAACGAGGAGGCAGCGGGATTGGTCGGCGCAATGGCTGGCCACAGGCTAATCGCAGCCGAGGAACTGCTGCCCAACCTCAGCCACGCCGTGATTGCGCGCGTTGATACTGCGCTTGCGGACCCAGAACGCATGAAGAAGCTCGAGCGAGAGGCACAGGACCTTGCTGATCGCAGACACAAACGATGGGCTGACGCGTTCAGCGGCCGCCGAACTCTTGTGGAAGACGCTCTTCAACGAGCCGCATCAGGCGGACGCTCTGCCCTCCTATCTGATGGGAGACCTCCCACGGACCCTCGCGCGTGGGAGTACGCGCTGGCAGGTGTCCTTTTGGACGACCCCTCGCTGTGCTTGGCCGTCGAGTGCACTCGACGGCCCCGCCCAAGCCTCATGGCTCCGCCGGAAGCCAGAGACCCGATTTGGACTCGGGCACGTGCCGTTGCGGAGCCCACGAGCCAACATCAAGGCGCTGCAGACCAGGATCTGGTAATCACGGTGGGGGCACCTTCGCTCGACGAGTCGTGCGACACCATCAGCGCGGGTCGCTACCGCTACTGGAAGATCATCGCCTCGGCCGAGGAACACACAATACTGCCGATTTGGCCAGACAGGAGCGACCTTCTACGTCAATCAGGTCGCGACCGTGCCCTAGAACTTCGGCGACCCAACGATTCAGCGGGGCTCCACAGCAGGCCCTTTGCAGGGGACACCACAGGAAACTGGTTCACTCACACGCCACCACTGCTAGGTCAAGTCGCACCCGACAGAAGCCTTCCGTTGATTGGAATCGACCTTCACGGCGGCTTTCTAGCTGACACGCCGTACAGCCTTGGCATGCACAGCCCGCTGCTCGTACCGACCCTGCTACTGATGCAGGTACTCAGAGTGCAGCCTTCGGAGGAACCATTCGTACTTCACGACAACTCCGGCCCGGCATTGGCCATGATCACGTGGCGCAGTCACTACGAGACTAGCGATTACCACCTGCCGTGGAAGCGCGCACGGGGTACGGCACTGATGGTAAGTCCCGAAGCGTTCGACAGGCTCGTAACTTGGGGTCAGACGAACCTTGTTATACGAGAGGTAGTTCACGGAGACTCTTCGTTCGTCAGCACCGCAGATTCAACGTCCAGGGCAACGTGACCTCATTGGACAGGGCAGAGCGAAATCTCCGGGGAGGTGACCTTCTGCGCGGATGTCCACAGTGGACGTGGGTTCGAAGACAGCCACTCAGGACTGGATTCCTCGGTCCTTGCCGTTTGGCCGTTGTCGATGTCGCAGGTCCAGGTGATGCGCCCCAGCGGTAGCGAGGACGAACGACCTGGAGGTGCGGCGAGCAACGGCCAGGCTCGGGCACGAGGAAGGCGTAGTGGTGTCGAGATTCACCGACATCGATCACGCTCGCGGCGCGCCGGCAGTGATGCTGCAATCCGCGAAGAGGCGGTGCCGAGATTCGCGGACACAGCCAGACCAGGGCTCCGCCCTCGTCGGCTCGCTCAGGTCCACATACTCCAACGCGTGAACGATGTGACGCTCACAGAGGACGGCGAGATCCGTGCCTGGCATCATGAGCCAGACCCCGGCGCGCTCGCCTCGCTTGTTTCCTGGCGTAGACGAGGTTAGGGCGACGTGGTTTGTAGCTGTCTGCCGAGGGGATGGGTGGTGGAGTCGAAGAACGTCAGTTCGTGCCCTGGGAGCGCCTGCATCAGCGCGGTCTTGGTGTGCACGATTGCGACAGGGGCATCTGGGCCGCCGATCGGGTAGATCGAAATCGCGATCTGACGCGGCGGCCCGGCAGTCAGTGCGTCCACGATGTGGCGGTCAGGCGAGCCAAGGCCCGCACCGAAGACCACAGTAGGTTGCTCATCAGCCAAGAAGTCGCGGTACGCGAAGGAAAGGTAGTCAGAGCGCTGGATCGCGCGCAGCTTGTCTTCGGGCTCGCCTTCGCTGACGAACAGCGGTTGCCGTGAGCCGGTCGCTTGGTAGGCGCCGCGTATGCCGTCCAACAGGCTGACGTCCGCGGCAGTCCACTTGCCACTTGTACCGGTAAGTGCGTCACGCCAGAGATGAAGCCCGCCGTGCAGGTGGTAGAGCGCAGTCTTGTTGCCAAAGACCGCGGTATCAGTGCTGTCGAACGTGAACTCCTGCGACCACATGAAGTCCACCAGGCGCCCACGGACGTCGTCGTGCTGCACCGCCCAGTAGAGCAACAAGTCGTAGTTGAGGGTGAAGACCCGCTTGTACCGAACGAGGTGTGTGGCCATCGACTGCAGAGTTGTCGCATGTACCGCGGCCCAAGGCACATGTACCTCGCCGACAGCATCGAACAGTCCGTCACGCACCTGGTCGTAGATCGGATCAACCCAGGAGACTGGCTCGCCGACGGCATCCGTCAGCGTTCGTGTCAACGACAGGCCAGCCAGTACTGCTTCGAAGTTTCGGGTGCCCATCCGATCGAATAGCGCAAGAGCCGGCGCGTCGAACTTGCTCGCGGCGGCTTCGTACAGCGATCCGTACCCGAAACTGGGCGAGACGTTGATGCTCGCACCATTGCCGACCAGGAGCGTCCCCCACGGCCCATCTTCGATGTCCGACCAGTTGAGGAGCTCCGCGGTCACGTATAGCTGAGTCATCGTCGGGTTCACCACCTTGCTCGCGAGCGCCTATGCATCATCCACACAAGGAAGCTCAGCCGCCGGAGAGTAGTCCGTTGCCCGCCGTCACAGTGACGTCGAGGCCGCGGCAATGTGAGTCGTGAACGATCGATCGCGTTGGTGACGCCCAGGCCGCCGCCAACCTGTTCGCCACCGCACGGGTGTCGACGTACTGGCATGCTGGCTGCTCGTTGATGCCCAAGAACAGAGGGTGACTACGTGAGCGGCGAATTGGGCCTGGCCGGCTACGTGTTCCAGTACCACGTCATCGTGCTGACGGCCCTGGAAGTGTGGAGCGGTGAGACGGATTCGGGTGCCGCGTCGATCCTCGTCGAAGGCCTCGCCGGTGCCGACAAGGTTGACTACGCACTGGTAGGCAAGGCGACCGACCAGGATGTTGTGGTTCAGGTCAAGAGTCGTTGGAACACCCGACCCTGGTCGGCCCAAGAGATGCTCAAGATTCTGATCGACCTTGATGCGGGAACCGATCGGGTGACGCGATTGGAGTTGGTGACCAACGGCCGACTCAGCGAACGGGCGCAGCGCTTCAGCGAGGTGCTGGAGGCTGCCACCCGCCTGAGCGACGCCGAGTTCGCTCACGAGCTTCGCGAGATGAATCTGGCAACCGATCCGTCGGTCGACCTCGTTGCCGTACTCCGGCGCGCGACCATAACCGTCCGCCCATCCTCGTTGCCGCAGCTGCGCGAGCAAGTGCGTACTCGATTGCGGCGGCTACGCGCGGCAAGTGGGAGCGGCATTGGCGATCATGCCGCCGAGTTGCTCAGGGCCTACCTCCTCGCACTGGCCATGGCCAAGACCGAGTCCGACGACCCGGTCAGTCGGACCCTTACACGAGAGGAATTCCTGGACGCGGTCGCTGCGCCTCAGCCTGTACTGGAACAAGCGCTGCGATCCAGATGGGGCGTTCCCGTCGGACTGGCCAACCGGGATCTCGCTGTTCGCCGGGACACACTGCTTGCTGAACTAGGCGAACAAGTTCGTGACCACGATGGGGTGCATGCGACTGACGGTCGAGTGCGGTCCTGCGTACTCGTCGGACCAGCTGGTGTCGGCAAAACGACACTTGCCCAGCAGTACGCACTGGACAACGCTGCCGAGTTCGACTGGATCTACCAACTCACCGCCCATACCGATGACCAAGAAGCGACCGACACCGAAGTCCTTCGTGAGGAGCTCGAACAACTAGCACGCTGGCTGCCAAGCCAGGGCATCAACGTGAGGTCGGGCCCATACGCAACATCTGACGACGTCACGACCGCGGTGACGCAGGCGCTGGCGTCATGTGCCCGTTCATGGCTCTTGATCATCGATAACGCCTCCGCCGCCGACTCCATCACGCCCTTGCTACCTGCGTCCGGCCATGGCGTTGTACTGATCACTAGCCGCAACAGCGCATGGCACGGCATGCAATCCCTTGTGCGAGTAGGGGAGTTGACCGAGGCCCAGGCATGCGACTTGGTGCATCGGCGCTTGGGCAACCATGTCGCCGCGGCTCCCGCTGAGATCACCACACTGTGCCGTGAGCTCGAGTTCCTTCCGTTGAGCCTGGTCACCGCAGCGAGCTACCTCCGCAGCACCAGCGAACCAGTTCACGAATTTCTCGAATCGCTCGGCAACGAAGTACTGCGACTGGAGGCTCTGGACTTCCCGCTCCAGCGCCTCGATGACTATCCCCGCACCGCAGTCGCGGCGGTCAACCTCGCCCTCCGGCATCTGCATGGTGCCGACAACGACCACCATTACGCGGAGGATGCCCTCGCCGTTCTTAGACGGGCGAGCCTGGTGTTTCCGGATCGCATTCCGACGACACTTCTTGCAGATGACCGCCGCGGACTGAGCAGAGCGCTGGCCGTGCTCAAGGAGTTCTCGCTGCTCACGCGATGGCAGGACAACGAAGCGCGAGACTGGGCACGAGTGCACCGCCTCGTACAGGACGTGGTTCGCGCCGGCCTGGACACTCACCCAGAGCAGCGGGATCAGCTGCTGCGCGACATGGAGCACGCCCTAGTCGACCTGCTAGTCGACAACACCAGTGTCAGCTTCGACCTTGTGGTCGCAGGAGCAGCACGCCTGCACGCTGCGACCCTCGTCGAGCATCTTCGTCGGCATGAGCTCCACAGCTGGCAAACCACAACGGCATTGCTGTCCAACATGGCCAGCGTGGCCCGAGTCCAAGGCGACATCGTCGAAGCCGAACGTCGGGTCCGCGAAGCCCTTGAACTTGTGCCTGACGACAACTACGACCCGATGATCGCGGGACGCCGCGGGATGACCCTCATTACGTTGTCGCACGTCTTACTGTCGAATCAAGACCTTGACGGCGCCCGCCGGGTGCTCGACGAGGCATCCCGCCTCCACGACGCTTACCGATTCAACGAAGCGCACGCGGAAGCCCTGGTCTGCTGCAAAGCTCAGCTGTCCCAGATTGAAGCCGCCCGTACGTTGGACCAGCACAGGCTCCGCACCTTGTTCCAGCTCGTACAGGACCTGCCTGAAATAGGCCGCGACGCTGCCGCCGCGCGTGCAGAGGCGCTCGTCAAGATCGGGCGCCAGTTGGACCGCAACGATCAAAGCCGCTCCGCACTTATGGATAGTGCCGAGCACTTGCTTCAACTCGCTGGACGTCCCGAGCACAAAACACCACTAGGCGTGGTGCTTGCACACCTGTGCCTCACTGAAGCACACGCTGCTGACCACGGAACCGAAGCGGCATGGCGCCACTATCAATACGCGATGAGCGTGCAGGAGAGCATAGAGGCTATAGATCCGGGAACCACGATCGACGAGGTATTCGATCTCGTCTTGGGGCTGTTCAAGCTGCTGAACGATGTTGACTCAGAACTTCCTGTCCCCTGTATAGACGCCTTGATTGAAAGGATCCTCGGAGATATCCAATCGCGACTTGCTGTCATTGAACTCGCGCGAGTTCAGCGCGAACACCTGGAGCTGATGTTTCACGCGGTATCTGCGTCTTTCGCGGGCTTTCGTGGCGATGTGGACAACTATGATCGCTTGCTTGATAGCGCCCGTCGACTGGAGCAAAGTTTGTCGTCGCCAGCGCCTTCAAATGTTGAAGCAGTCCTCTCGATGTTGCCGCATTTCAGGTATCACGCTCTGCTGACAAATATCCGAATGAACGGGCCGGCGGTAAATGTTCACGTAGTCAGAAAAGGTGGATGGAAACCGTCGCGTCCGCTGCGTGTGCCGACTCCGTGCCGCCACTTCGATCGTGCATCTGAGCCCATCGGTAACGCGAGAACGCGGTCTGAAACCTCTGCTGGGAAAGAGGAACATCAGGTTCTCGTAGTAGACCACAAGCGGGCCGTTGTTCTGCATCTGGAACTACTCACACTGCGAGAGCGGACCGCAGGTGACGATGAGTATGAGTTGCCCATCTTGCAGGCGATCTGTCGCGATGTCGACTCGATGATCAATCATGTTGTAGGCGCATGGAACATAATAACCAACCTTCGGCACTTCATGGCCGAAGTCAACGGGTGCAGTCCGGAGCAAATTCTTGGTCTCCTTAATAGGGACCTTGTTCGGCTTCATCATGACGAACATGTGGATACCGTGCCTGCGCGTGCGATTCTCAAGACTCTAGGCGAAGGAGATGAGGAAGTATTTAGGGAATTAATCCACGCGATGCCGTATTCGGTCAGGTTCAACATGTTTGATTGCCTGCTTTACGTTGAGCGCGGCATGGTGCGGAAAGCTGCATCTGTGCGGCAATGCGATGTCGTCGTTGTGTTGCAAAAATGGAAGGAAGATTTGCTCGCCTAGTATAGCCGGTAATTGACCTGCAGGGACGGGCTTCTGGTGCCCGGTTGTAGGCGGCTTAATAGCCTTCGGTATCGCGACACCATCGCGGATCGGTGGTGTGTAGTTTTCGATTGGATGCGTGCGGCGGCTGAACTCAACCCGGAAGAGTTGCCGGCACCGACCTCGTCGGGCTCGCTGCCGCGAACGCCTTCCACAACAGGTTGAGTGGATGGTCTGCGGCGTAACGGACCCGCTCGCCCTTGCGGGCGAAGATGCCGGTGACGATCTCGAGCGCGGGGGCGTAGTCCTCGGCGAGCTCGATCTTGCGCAGGCCTCGACCCGGCAATCGTCCTTCGAGGACCGCGTCGGCGACGCGCTCGGTGGTGAGCATGCAGCCGTGGGTCAGCTCGGCGTCGAGCAGGTTGAGACCGTAGTTGAGCGAGTCGATGTCGGCGATGATGTTTAGCTTGCCGCGGTAGTCGGGTCCGTACCAGCGGCCGAGGAACTGGGCGAGCAGGCCGGCGGTCGGCGTGAGAAGCGGAAGCGCTTGCAGCTTTGCGGCGGTCACCGGTGTATCGGGAAGCTCGCGGGTCGTGAGGTTGGTGAGCAGCGCGACCCGTTCGCGATGCCACTCCAGGAAGTCGTAGTCGAGCTCGGGCGGACCGCCGACTTGCGCTGCGAAACTGCCGCAGACCATGTCGACCTTTTTGGCGTCGAGCTTGCGCCACAGGTCGCGAGTGCGGACGTGCTCGATGTTGAGGCGGATGTCGCGGCGCTCGAAGTCCTCGCGCAACGTCGGCCACACGGCGCCGAGGAACTCGACGGTGAACTCGGTGGTGCCGAAGGTGACGGTGGAGCCGAGTCGCCTGCGGCTGCGGTGCAGGCTGTCGGTCCATGACGCCAGGGTCTTGATCGCCAGCTCGACTACCTCCTCGCCTGACGGGGTGAACAGGAAGTCCTTGCCGCGGCCCTGTTTCAGGACCAGCGCTTCACCCACGAGACGGGTCGCGGTCCGGTTGAGGTTGTCGAGCTGCTTCTGCACGCTGGACTGCTCGCGGCCCAGGACGCGAGCCGCACGTTGCGCCGTGCCGGTGGTGTGCACGACGGCGAGGGTGCGGAGCTGGTCCAGGCTGACGTCGAGCATTTCCGGCGGGCAACCCAGCAAGGTCGCGAGCAGCTCCTGCGCGTCGATCTCGTCTGCGATGTCGGGCACTGTCGTCTCCTGATTCCTGGCGGCTGCAAGACCGCATCTCAAGCGCTTGTTGTCCGTGCAGACAGTTGAGTTGTCGCTGATCGCAGTTGTACTCGTAATGTCCCAAAGATGTCCACTTGGACATCTAAAGGCGCGCTACTGTTCGACCGAACATCTATCTGGAGGCCTGATCTGGCACTCGATCACCGACGGCAACGGGGAACCGCGGCCGTGGATGGGGGAGATTGACGATGACTGGCGCTCGGGGCATCGCCGGAGAGGCGTTCGCCACGACCTGCTACTTCCGGACCACAGTGGACACTCCGTACCGAAAGGCTCTCGTCCAGATCAACGAGGACTGCAACCTGCGCTGCGCGCACTGCTTCGTGTCGGCGACTCGTGTCGGCAAGCAAATGCGCCTGGTCGACATCGTCGACAAGGTGATCCCGCAACTGAGTGAGGCGCGGGTCAGGCGTGTCACGCTGACCGGTGGAGAGCCCACCATCCACCCCGATTTCATGTCGATCGTGCGAGAGTTTCGCGCAGCCGGCATGGACGTCGGAGTGTGCACGAACGCGACCGTCCTGAGCGATGAGCAGATCACCGAGCTCGCGCGTCTCGGAGTGCACTGCAACGTCTCGCTCGACGGCTTCGCCGCAGACTCCCACGGCAAGTTCCGCGGTGACCGCTCCAGCTTCGACGTCACCGTTCAGACCGTGCAGAAACTTGGCGCCGCAGGAATTCTGCAGGGCTTGTTGTGCACCCCGAACTCGTTGGCGCAGAACGAGGAATACGTCGAGCTGTGCGAGTTCGCCCGCAGCCACGGAGCGCGGTACGTACTGCTCAACCCGCTGGGCAGCATGGGGCGCGGCGTCAAGTCGCAGGGCAGGCTCGCGAAGACAAACCTGCACATGCAGCAGATCCAAGCCTTGACCGAACCCTTCGACAGTACGGAACTCGACATCGCGCACATCCGCTTCCCGAACACCGCTAGGAAGCCGCTGTCGGGCTGTGAAGCAGGAACGATTATCTACGTGTTCACGCCCGGTGACGTCACCGTGTGCCCGTACCTGGTGTTCGCCGCGAGAACTCCAGCCTCTCAGCACACCGACACGGAGTTCATCGTCGGGAACATCCTTACCGACGCGGACATCGCACAACGCCTGGACGGCTACCGGTTCCACGATCGCCATCAGGTCGGCACCAACAACACCTGCGCGTCGTGCGCGATGAGCTCCGAATGCGGCAAGGGCTGTCCGGCAGCCGTGGTCGCCTCCGGCGGCCGGATCGGCGACGTGGATGCCGAGCAGTGCCCGATCACCTCCGACCACACTGCGGGGGAGCGCCGGCTGCTGCCGTTGATGCCGGTATGACCACCGTCTTCGACGAGCCGCGGCGTCTCCCGGGAACGCTGATCACCCTGGACGGTCCCGGTGGTGTCGGGAAGTCCACCGCCGCGAAACTGGTGGCCGACATGTTGATCGAGGCTGGCATACAGGTGCACGTGACAGCGCAGCCGTCTCGCGCGCCATTGGGAGAGCTGGCTCGGCACGGCACCGATACCTACCGGGGAATGGCCTTGGCGTGCCTGTGCGCCGCCGACCGGCACCACCAGCTCGACTCCGAGATCAAACCCGCGCTCCGCGAAGGCCACGTGGTCGTCTGCGACCGCTATGTCGCCTCGTCGCTCGTGCTTCAGGGACTTGACGGCCTGTCCGCCGAGATGGTGTGGCAGCTCAACCACGGCGTCTACCGCCCGGACCTCTCGATCATCCTCAACGGCGACCCGGCCGTGATCGACCACCGGCTGCGCACGCGCGGCGGGCACAGCCGCTTCGAGCGGGCCGAGGACAACAGCGACATGGAGTCCGGGCTCTACGTCCACGCCGTCGTAGACCTGCAGAGCAAGGGCTGGTTGGTCGAAACGCTGGACTGCACCACCGACGAAGCGACCACGATCGCTGCAAGGATCGTTTCGCTGATCCACCGAGTGATCGAGGAGAAGATCGCGGTATGCCGCTGAGCCTGCTGACCGTCAACGTCGGAGCGCCGTCCGTGGACCGTGCACAACGCCAACTCCGGTGGCTTGCGGCTCGACCCGAGGAAGTCCTGGTCCTGACCGAGACCAAAGCCACGGCCGGCAGCGAGCTCCTGGCCGAGGCGTTCTCGTCGGCGGGGTACTCGGTCACGTTCCCGGACCACTCCAAGGGCGAGCTCGGCGTGATGATCGTCAGCAAGCTCGCCACGGAGGTGGACGCCCTCGGGACTGCCCTCGACTACCTGCCTGCGCGGGCCGCCGGGATCGTCGTCGACACCGACGACGGCCCACTGCGTGTCGTCGGTGCTTATGTGCCGTCTCGAGATGCCACGTTGGAGAAGACCGAACGCAAGAAGACGTGGATCGAGCGGTTTCACGCCGCGTTGGACACGACGGCATCTGACACGCCGCTGCTGTTGTTGGGCGACCTGAACGTGCTCGAACCAGGCCATCAACCAGCCCACCGCGGCCAGTTCGCGCAGTTCGAGTACGCCTTCTACGAGGCGCTGACAGAACGGCATCGCCTGACGGACTTGTTCAGGAATCTGCACCCCGATCGGGTCGAACACAGCTGGGCACGTCGTCCAGAGCTGGGCTACCGCTATGACCACGCCCACGCTTCCCCGGCGGTTGCTGAACGGCTCTTGAGCTGCGATTACGTGCATGAGACCAGGGAAGCTGCCGCAGACGGTTCGCGTCTGACCGATCACTCGGGACTCGCCGTCCGGTTCTCGCTTTGCGCAAAGCAGACGCTGCTAACGTCTGACCCCGCAATGGCGGTCGACGCGCTCAACGAGCCGGAGCCAACTCTGTTCTGAACTCCGGCACCACCCGCGCAGGCTGCCGCCCAGTCAGCCGACCGCGAGGAACGCCCGCCGGATGTCCACCACCACCGCCACCTCCCCACGCATCGGCGCTCGGGTGCTGCTGCTCGACGCTCACGACCGCGTGCTGCTCATTCACGCCTGCGATCCGCACGACCGCGGCCACCACTGGTGGGAGCTGCCCGGCGGCGGCCTCGACGAGGGCGAGAAGCCGGAGGACGCCGCTCTGCGCGAGGTGGCGGAGGAGACGGGAATCGTCATCCCGTCGCTGGGACACAAGCTGTGGATCCGCGAGTCCCGCTTCCACTACAAGGGTCGCGATCACCACCGCGAAGACCACGTGTTCCTCGGCCGCATCACCGATACCGCGCCCAAGGTGGCACTCAAGCCCACTGAGAACGAGAAAGCCGGACTGATCGAACGACGCTGGTGGTCAGCAGCCGAACTGCGCCAGTGCGCCGACAAGCTGCTTCCTGCCCAGCTTCCCGGTCTCCTCGACGAACTCCTCGAAGGCAAGCTGGGCACCACGCCACTGAACCTGGTCGACTGACCGCGTTGCCGGCGGCTGCGGGGCGAATGCTTCACCGAGGACTTTCCGCATAGTCGGTGGAGCTGTGTTCGAGCGCTTGGAGTGCACGTTTCAGCCGACGCGCCATGTCGGCGCGGAGCAACTGGCGAGCCTGATCAGGCGATACCACAGTGACTTCGCTGATCTCCGGGTCGCGCGGGGCGAGCTGCTGCACGTCCTCGTCCGACAGGACGCCACCGTCGAAGATGAAGAGCAGCTGGTCGTCCCACGGGCCGTGCGGCCCGATCCAGTCGACCACGAGCACACGGCCTGGTTCGATGGAGAGACCCAGCTCTTCGTCGACCTCACGAACTGCAGCGGCGCGTGGAGCCTCGTTGTTCTCGGCCATGCCGCCGGGCAGGTCCCAATCCTCCTTGTAGGTCGGGTTCACCAGCACGACGTGCCCGCGCTGGTCCCGGAGGAGCACGTCGGCGGCGACGCGCTTGCGAGCTTGTTTTGCGTTGCCTTCGGCGAGATAGGCGAACCGGGCGTCGTCGTCCGTCAGACCGGCCACGTCGCAGTTTGACCTTCCTGGGCGTCGGATACGTGGCTCAGCGCGCCCAGAGTGGCGAGGAAGTGCGCCACCTCGGGAACGCTGCGTGCCGACGCCAAGGTACGCCCCAGGTCGTTGAGCTGATCAAGGACACGGGTCGAGCTGAGCGAGGCCGTCGCCTTGCACACCTCGTTGCCAAACGCGGCGGCCTCGTCCAGCCGTCCGGCGCCGATCAGGATGTTCGCCATCGTGATCTGGCCGAACGCCCGGCTGCGGACGCGGTCACCGGAGCGGAGTCGGATCGCGGCCGCCGCGCGCTGTTCGGCCTCGGTGTACTCGGCCAGGTCGAGGAAGCATTGGGCTGCCTCGCTGGCGAGGGACGCCTCGTCGAAGTTGGCGATCCAATCGGCTGGCTTCTCGCTCGTGGCCTGGTCGAGCAGCGACTCCGCCTGGTCGAGGGACAGCGCGCAGGCCTGGTGCTCGCCGACGAGAGCGAGCGCCCTGGCGCGCATGGTGTGCAGACGCGCGGTGAGGCGGAGAGTGCCGTCGGCCTGGCTCGACTTGGCGATTCCGGTGGTGGCGATCCGCAGGGCGTCGGAGTGCTGTCCCAACTCGATGGCGAGATGCGACATGGACGCGCAGGAATTGCCTGCGAGCGCGTTGTTCTCGGCGGCCACGGCCAAACGGAAAGCACGTTCGAAGTACGCGCGAGCGCGCTGGTTCTGCCCACTGTCGTGCGTCATCCAGCCGGCTATCTCCGTCATGGACGCTGCGGCCGAGAAGATCCCCGACGCCGAGGTACCGCCGTGTGCGTCGAGTAGATGTGGCGCGATCTCCTGGCTCAGGTAGAGCTCGACCGACGGGAGCAGTACACCACCGCCGAGTCGTCTGTCCGTCTCTTGAAATGCCATGGCAGCGCCTTGGATGCGCTGCACGACGTCGTGTCCTGACGATCGGGTCTTCTGCGGGACCGCGGGGGGCGACGGTCGCTTCTGATCCGGGTGAAGGAGTTCGATCAATTCTGCAGGGGTGACTTGCAGGGCGGTGGCCAGCCGGGGCTGGATGGCCGGGTCCGGTGGGTTTTCCAAGCGGTCCCACCGGCCAACCGTGACCCGGTCGACCCCCAGGTGCTTTGCGAGCTTCTCCTGGGTGTAACCCATGGCCTCACGGTGCAGCGCGAATGCACTTCGCCACCTGGCCATTGGTGCCCCCGGAGAATGTCGGCAGATCCTCGCGAGCGTATCGCGCGAGATTCGGCGGACGGCGATTCTGGATCCGGAAGTTCTGTTTTCACTCGATCGGGTCAACGCGTTATTTCCGCTGGTCAGCGCTCTGTGTGTGGCACATGTGTGTCATCTGCGCGGCGTCTGCGACGTGGTCGGAGTTGACGCTCACGTCGTTTAGTCGATCTCGCTCACCGGTTTCACATCCGGAGTCGGCGAGCGGGGCGCGCCACGGCGGTTTCCCCGGCTGACCGTGGTGTCGCCTCGTCGGCGAGTGGAGGTACGCACATGGCGGAACGAGAAGGAACTGTTCGCGTGGTTGTGAGGCTGACCCACGCGCAGGCATCGGTGCTCGCACGTGCGGCGGTGGTCGTCACTTCGGCCCTGGACTGCAAGGAGGTCAACGCCGCAGACCAAGGGCTTCGGGAGTTCCGCTCTGCCACCGCTTTGGCCTTGTTGCAGGACATTGTGCCGAAAGCAGTCGGTCGCCTCGACTCGCCGTCCAGGTCGGTACGCCGGGCCAGCTAGTTGTGGAAGGAGCACCGATGAGCAACCAAGTCTTATTGGCAGGCCTTCGCCGGAATCTCGACGAGCACCTCGAGCGGGTCTCCCGGGTCGCGGTCGACGGCGACGCCGGTGCGGCGCTCACCGTTATGCGTCAGGACGTTCCCGGCATCGTGGCGGCGTTGAGAGTGCTTGCCGAGGAGCACCACGCAGACGAGGACGGTCACTGCCAGAAGTGCCGCAGCGGACCGTTCTGGCGTCGGGTGGCAGCGCCTTGCCGAATGCTCCTCGACGTCCACCTCGCTGTCACGGTGGCGGCGACGACCGCCCAGGCATGTGCAAGTCCTCAGAGCCACAGACTTCGGTCGTCCTCTTCAGACTGAGTCCCGCTACTACTTCAAGGAAACAGGCATGCCACTAAGGGTCTCGACCGTTCGCGGGCGTGAGTTCGGAGAGGGTGTACGCGCGGTAGTTGAGGGCTCGAGTCTGACCTCGCGTCAGGTTGCCGCGTTGGTCGGCTGTGACGAAGGCAAGATCTCGGAGGTGCTGAACGGCAAGCTTCAGCTCACCACACTCGAACTCGCGGTGTTGCTGAGCGTGTGTCGTCCGAAGGCCGCTGAGCGTGACCGGTTGCTCGCATTGCACCCCGCCCAGGACTGGCTGGGGTGGTGGCAGCAGCACGGTGAGCGTTCGCCGAATTGGCCGACCACAGCCGTTGCGCAGATCCGAGTTGCGAAGGAACTGATCGATTGGCAGCCACATGCGCTGCCGGTCTTCCTTCGGACGGACGAGTATGCGCGTGAGCTGATCATCGCTTCAGGCGCAGTCCCGCAGGAGGAGATGGACGAGCGATTGCTCGCGCAGGGGCGGATGAGGGAGCTGTTGAGGGAGCGCCTCGGCTGCACCTTCTATCTCCACGAGTTCGCCCTGAGGCTCCAGGCCGGCGGTCCCGCTGTGCAGAAAGAACAGCTGCTTCACCTGACGCTAATGGCGAACTGGACGTACGTCACCATCCGCGTCATCCCCGCCTCGACCGGTGCACACGCGGGAGTAGCCGGTGCCTTCACACTGCTGAAGTTCCCGAAGTTCGAACCCGTCGTCTGGCTGGAAGCTCTGAACTCCAGCACGTTCGTTGAGCAGAGGGACTCGGTCAAGGGATACGAGACGCTCGTGAAACAGCTCAACCGAGTCAGCTTGAACGAGCGGGATTCGTTCGAGTTCATCAACGGGCTGCAGAGCTGGTGATCCCTCGTGTCAAAAGACTTCCGGGCCACGGCGCTCGAACGCGCTATTGGTCGGCAGCTGGCCGGGTGGCGCGCTGAGCGCGAGCTGAGCCTCACCGAGGCCGGTCAGCGCGTGGGTTTCAGCAGCGCCAAGCTGTCCATGATGGAGAACGCGGTGCAGCCGTCGGCGCCCGTGGACGTCATGGCGCTCGGGTACGTCTACAAGGTGCCGAACCCGGAGTGGCAAGCCGTGATGCTGCGAGCGCAGTACGCGGAACGCGCGCGGGGGCGCGTAGCGAACAACGGCGTGAACTTCGACCCGGCGGCGGATTTTGCGAATCTGGTGTTCGAGGCGACGGTACTGCGAGTTTTCTCGATGGACCTGGTGCCGACGGTGTTCCAGCTTCCCGGCTACACCGACGGGGTCATGCAGTCCGAGGATCCGGTGCGGACGGCTCGGCTGGCGATGGTGCGCGAAGCGTGGGCTTCGCGGTTAAGCGGCAGGGAACCGCTGAGGGTGCACGCGGTGTTCCCGGAGGCGGTGTTGTGGCGTGCGGTCGGGGGACCGCGCCTGATGAAGGCGCAGTTGCTGCACCTCATGGAGGTCAGCGAGCACGAGACGGTGAGTGTGCGGGTGTTGCCGCGGACAGCCGGGGCGTATCCGGCGATGGGGTCGCCGTTCACGTTGCTCGGGTTCCCGCACCGGCAGCACAACGACGTGGCGTACCTGGAGACGTTCATCAAGGGCGAATACGTCGAGGAGCCGAGCCTGACGGCGCGGTGTGCGCAGCGGTTCGAGAGCCTGGAACAGGTGGCACTCGAGGCAGGGGAATCGTTGGAACTCATCGCCGAAGCGGCTGCGACAGAGGCTTAGCACGACTCGCAGCAGCATGAGAATCGTTGGAGGATCTTCGCACGTTTGGATGAACTCCAAGCACGTTCCTCGGGCGAAGGCGGGAACAACCGTGTCATCGTGTACCCGACCACGTCAGTGATCGGGTACTGATCGCTCCCATGGCGACGAACTGGCTGGTCAGGCCAATCTTCGGCCAGGGGGACGGAGCGATGGCGACGGACTGGTTGCTCGTGGAGACGTTCGGCGGTCACCGGAGAGAGCCGACGGTGATGGCGGTTGGGCGTAATCCGAGAAACCTCGTTCCATTGCGAAATGTTCTGAGCCGTGGGCCATTTCTCTCTGATGTTCTGATTTTGATCGCTCGGGTGGTAGAGACCGGAAAGCTTCTCGAAGTTGACGCGACCTCGGGCAAGCGCCGCATCGTCGGCCATCCGCTGATCACGTACGGCGGAGGGGTCCACGGTGTCTTCGTGTGGGTGGGCCGGCCGGACGAGGAACCTCCCGCGCGCGGCCTGGCCGGTGCGTGGCACATCAACCTCACCCAGCACGTCAGCAGCAGGTCGGACGATCTGCTGCGGCTCTACGGGACGAGCGCGAAGAACTGGCGGAACCAGCACGACCTGGCCGAACTGTTCGCGTACGGGCGCCTGCAAACGAACTCCGACGAGTCGAAGGCGCTAGCGCTTCTCGTCAACGCGACCATCGGGAACGAGCACCAAGCCACCTGGACGGTGACGCGGGACGACGGAGTTCGCCGCGCGGTGCACTTCGCCTGCCGGTGCGTGGAGGTGCGGACCGGCGCGGGGCGGATCGAGCGCATCGTCCGCGGGATCACCCACGACATCGGCCCGGCCGAGAGCGTGCCGGCGGCACCTCCTCGAGCTCCCGTGCTGCTCGCTCAGCAAGTTCTCGCAGCTGAAGCGGCATCCGGCAGATGGCGCGCGATCGTCGATCTGCGCACGATGAGGCTGCTGAGGTGGATCGACGATCCGATGCCAGGTATCGCCTGGAAGCTCGACGTCGCGCGTCGACCTGCGATTCACCGCGAGGATCTCCGGGCGGCTGCCAAGATGTCGGAGGAGCTTGCTTCCAGCGGGCGAGCGTGCGGCCTGCTGCGTCTTCGCTCCGAGCGCGACGACTGGACGGAGGTGGCCGTCGAAGCGGCACTCATGCTGCTCGATCAGCACACCACTGCCGCGCTTGTGACGCTGACCCTGCCTGACAGCGTTGGGCTGTCATCGTTCGGTTGAGATGCCGGGGGATCATGAGCTGGTTCGAGAACAAGATCGCTGTGATCACCGGTGCCGGTTCTGGGATCGGGCGTGCTCTCGCCATCGAGCTGTCCCAGCGAGGGGCGCGCGTCGCCCTGCTTGATCGAGATGCCGACGGCTTGGAGGTCACCGCCGACCAGTGCGACCGCGGCAGCGTGATCGCTCGAACGGTCGACGTCACCGACTGGGCCGCAATGCAGCAGGTCGCCGCTCTGGTGGGGGAGGAGCTCGGCGGGGTCGACGCCCTCTTCTCCGCGGCGGGCATCATCCATCGAGGGAGCCTGGTCGAGTCGGAGATCTCCGACATCCACAGCGTTATGGCGGTCAACTGGCTCGGCACTGTGCACACTGTGAAGGCGTTCCTTCCTCTTGTGACGGCCTCACGCGGGGCGCGAGTCGTCACCTTCTCGAGTGCGTACGGCTTGATGGCGACGTCGAAGTACAGCGCCTACAACTCGTCGAAGTTCGCGGTCCGAGGGTTCAGCGAGTCGTTGCGGCAGGAGTTGACCGAGTCGGGCAGCGATGTCTCCGTGACCTGTGTGTATCCCGGTGGCGTCCGGACTCCGATCGTCCGCAATGGGTTGTACGCCGCCAGCGAGCCTCGAGACGCAGTGGTGCGAAAGTTCGAGAAGAGCGTCGCGCGAACCGAGCCGAGAGAAGCGGCTCTCACTGTCCTAAGAGGAGTCGAGCGTCGTCGCGCCCGTGTCCTGGTCGGTGCGGACGCACGTGCCGTCTCTGCCCTTGTCCACTTGTTGGGCGGCATCTATCAGGATCTGGTTCCAGCGGTGACACGGTTGCTGGGTCGGCGTCGGTCGAGGCAGCCTCGGCGATGACGAACTGAGGTCAGATCCGGACTTGACGTGATCCGGACCACTGCATACGCTAGGCCAATCGGACTATTCCGATTGGGTTGGCTTTGTCGCTATCGAGCTGATCCCTGAAACGCAGACCTGAGGCAGCCCTGGGCTGGCCTCGAACGCGATCGGGGATCACGATGTCTCGGCGACCATCCGCTACCAGCAACCACCTTCCGCTGCTCCGCAACGTGTCGTTGCGCTTGCCGGCGTTGATCACTCCCTTCGGACTTTCATCTGCTGGAGGGCGTGATGTTCACGTTGTCCTACAGCCTGCTCGGCTTGATCTCCGGACCACTGGTGGTGCTCGCCGCCTTCTCGATCACGCGGCGCGAGCCGGTGTCCTGGCCGTCAGTCAGCTGGCCCGCGAAGACCACTTCCCTTGCGACGAGCGTGTTCCTGGGTTCCTCGCTGACGTATGTGGCGCTGGTGGCACCGCGGTCCGCAGAGCCGATGGCTTGGCTGCTGATCGTGGGAACTCTGCTTGCCCTGGTCGATTGGACCTGTCATCTCCTGCCACACAAGGTCGTCGGCGCGTTGTTCCTCGGCGGCCTGGTGTTGATCAGCGCCGAGGCCCTCTCGCATCGCGACTTCGAGCCGCTGCTTCGAGCAGGAGTTGCCAGCGTCGCCGTGTTCATGGCCGGATTGGTTCTCTACCAGAGGTTTGCCGCCGAACTCGGGTTCGGGGACGTCACGCTTGCCGCGGCCTTGGCGCTGTACCTGGGTTGGTGCGGCTGGATGTATGTCGCCTTAGGACTCGCCATGGGTTTGCTGCTGGTCTGGCTTGTGATGTGCGTGTTGCTCGTGGCGAAGCGGGTTGGTCGTCACGATCCAGTTGTGCTCGGGCCGGCGCTCCTCAGCGGAGCCGTCTACGTGATGTTGCAGGCCTGACGGAGGCTGCGTGATGTGCCTGCCGTTTGCGGAAACCGATCCCGTCATCGCCTACGAGGCGCCAAGGGCGCTTCACCGTGCCTGCGCGACCTTCGTGTTCATCGTGCTGCTCGCGCACGCTGAAGAACTTCGCCCGGAAGTCACTTTTACTCCTGGCGCACGAGTCGAGGTGGTCTCCGTGCCCCCAAGCGAGACCACCTCGACGCCAACTTTCACCATGCCCACGTGGAGGCTGCGATGAAGAAGACCACGAAGTTGTTCGCGCTTGGCGGCGTGCTGGTAGCGGCAAGCGCATGCGATCGAGGACCTGCGCCGTCAACGTCGCCGACCGAGACGACCTCTGTTGCGAAGCCGGCCGAACTGGCCCGCACGAACGCGGTCGCCGCCTACCGAGGGATGTGGGAGGGCTTCGCCGACGCGGGCGGCACTTCGGACCCGGACTCACAGCTGCTTGATCAGTACGCGGCTGGCGTCGCGTTGGACAAGCTGAAACGAAGTCTGCGGTCGGATCGGGAGAAAGGCCTGGTGAGCAAAGGAAAACCGATCCTCGACCCGAAGGCGTTGGACGCGCAGCCGGCGGACGTTCCGACGAGGGTCGTGATCACCGACTGCGGAGACTCGACGAACTGGCTCAAGTACCGCAAGGACAGCGACCTGCTCGCCGACGACGTGCCGGGCGGACGGCGGCTCATCAAGGCCGCGGTCGACAAGCAGCCGGACGGCACGTGGAAGGTCTCGGACTACGCCGTTCACGAGATCGGGAGCTGTTGAGCGATGCGACGAACAATCGTTCCCATAGCACTTGCGGCAGCGCTTCTCCTGGTCGCTTCACCACCCGTGGCTGCCGACGATGCCTGGGGCGTAACCACTTGTGCTCAGGAGTCTTCGCCCTGGTGCCAGGTCTCGGCTGGAAGACGCCCGGACGGTTCGACGAGTCACGGTCAGCGCCCGGTGGGCGGCCAGGAACAGAACGGCGACGACAAACTGCTCGGCTGCCGGTACGTGGCCGCTGGACCAGGACCCGGCCAGGAGACACCGAAGGAGCCCGGCGGGTGGTTCATGCTGCTGTGCTCCCCGGACGGGAAGGACCCGGACTCCCGCGGTCCTATCTGGGTTCCAGCAGGAGCTGACGCTCCGCCGCCCAGCCCCGAGCAAGTCGCGGAGATGGCCCGCAAGCGGTTGCGCCTGCCCATGCCGAAGATCCGCGCGAACCCGGCCGGAGAGCAGCTGGTCAACCTGCCCACCTGGATGTGGCTGGATCGGGACAGCTGGGGTGACATCTCGGCGACCGCGTCCGTGCCAGGTGTGTCGGTGACGGCCCTCGCGAGGCCCTTGTCCGCCACCTGGTCGATGGGCGACGGCAGCTCGGTGACGTGCACCAGCTCGGGTACGCCGTTCCCTTCCGGCGGTGACCCGAAGAGCGCCTCACCTGACTGCGGGCACACGTACAGGTCCTCATCAGCTGGGCGGCCGGCACAAGCCTTCCTGGTGAGCGTCAAGGTGCAGTGGACCGTGACCTGGTCTGGCGCCGGACAGAGCGGGACGTTCCCGAACCTGTCGACCACCGCCTCGGCCTCGTTCCGCGTGGCCGAGAGCCAAGGGATCACGACCGGCTGACCAACTTCTCGTCCGCCTCGATAGGCGGTCCGCGCAATCACATCCGCTAGTTCAAGGCACGTCGAACTGCTGAACCGACGTGTCGCGATGGAGCCGTGCCAAAAGGGGGCCCGAAATGACCACGACCAACACCAAACCGCCGTCCCAACCCTCGACGTGGGTCGCACGCGACGGCAAGACGCGTAAGCGATGGACCGGCCGTCGCCGTCGGATTCCACATCTGCTGCTGGGACTCGTGCTGATTCCCGCCTGCGGCTTCGGGGGAGCGGTTCTCGCGACTGAGCTGGGAGACAGGGAGAGCGTTCTTGCCCTGGCACGGCCTGTCACGGCAGGCCAAGTCCTGGCCGCGCAGGACCTCCGGCCAATCGCCGTCGCGGTCGACGTGGGGATGGACGTGATCGTTGCTTCGGCCGCACCGACGACCGTCGGGCAGCCCCTCGCCTACAGCCTCCCCGAGGGGACCCTGGTGACGCGATCGATGCTCGGCACCCCGCAGATTCCCGAGCAGGGCAAGGCGATCGCTGCGGTCGGGCTCAAGCCTGGACAGTTTCCTCCCGACCTGGCCGCAGGTACGACCGTTGCCGTTCTGCTGGCACCAGACCAAGGGACACCGGACGTGGCCGCGAAGTCTTGGACCGCGGTGGTGCTCGGTGTCTCGGGGCGCGAGAACGAGCAGACCACCGTCGTCTCGCTGCGAATGTCCGAAACAGACGGTCGCGCGCTGCTGCTGGCGCCGGCCGGACAGGTGAGTCTGCTCGCGATCGCGGGAGGGAACCGCTGATGCTCGTCGCTGTCTGCTCCTTGAAAGCCTCTCCAGGTGCGACCACGCTCGCCGTGGCGCTCGGCGCCCGCTGGCCTGGTCCTGAGGTTCCAATCGTCGTCGAGGCCGACCCCGGCGGAGGTGACCTGCTCACCAGGTTCCGACTGAGCCCCGAGCCGACCCTGGTTGGCCTGGCCGCCTCGACTCGGACCCGTGGCAACGTCGACCCGGACCAGCTCGTCCAGCATGCTCAGTTCCTCCCTGGCGGACTTCGAGTGGTCCCTGGACCGGTCGGAGCTGAGCAAGCCCGCGCAGCACTGAGCTTGTTGGCGACAGGCCCGTCATCGCCATTGCGGCGCACTGGTGACCGGCCGGACACCGTCGTGATCGCCGACTGCGGGCGAGTGGATCCGGCTTCGCCGTCACTGTCGATCATTCGCAGCGCTGACGCGATGCTGCTCGTCGTTCGCCCGCGAGACGAAGAACTCGCCCGCGTCGCGCTGAAGCTCCAGGCCGCTCAGCAGTGGTCACTGCGGCCTTGCCTGGTCCTGGTCGGTGGAGGTCTCAGCGCGAACCATGTCTGCCAAGAGCTGGGTGTCCCGGTGATGGCGCACATCCCGCACGACGTGAAGGGCGCGGAAGCCCTGTGCGGCCAGGGAAACGGCCGGAGCGGACCGAAGAGGACCGCTCTTGGCAGAGCCGCCCTCAAGCTCGCACTGAGTCTGCAAGCGCGCTTGAACACCACCGTGCCTCAGCCGCGGGACCCCGCCCGCCACTTGGCTCCGGTTACTCCGCTGCAGCCGGTTGTGCCGCACCGAGACGGAGCTTCGTCATGATCTCGCCGAACCTCAGCGGAACCAGCCTGGCCGGGCCGTCCGACCTGCCTCACCACGTCGCCGGAGTGACGGCCGCAGTGCAGCGCCTGCGCGATCACCTGCGCAGCACACTCACCGAGCAACTCGGCCAGCGCATCAGCGGTGACGAAGCGGCGAGGCGCCCGCCGATGAACGCGCAGGACCGTCGGCGTTTCGCCGAAGCGATCCTCACCGACGCCGCCGAGGCACACGCTCGCGCGGAACTCCACAACACCGCAGTCGGCGGCATGCTGGTCACGCCCGACGTGGAGCTGCGCCTGATCAAACAGGTGCTCGACGAGGTCTTCGGGTTGGCAGGGCTGGAGCCGCTGCTGGCCGACCACGAGATCGAGAACATCAACGTCAACGGAGAGCGCGTCTTCGTCAGGTGCGCGGACGGCAGCCGCAAACGTTTGCCGCCGATGGTCGGCTCGGACACCGAGCTGATCGAGCTCATCCGAGATCTGGCCACTCGGTCCGGTGTGGAGGAACGCCGGTTCGACCGCGGCTCGCCGATCGTGAACTTCCAGTTGCCCGGCGGCGAGCGGGTCTCCGCGGTCATGGCGGTCACAGCACGCCCTTCGGTCTCGATCCGCCGCCACCGCTTCGCCAAGGTCGACCTGCCGCAGCTGCGCGAGCTCGGAACCATCGACCTGGCGCTGGAGAGCTTCCTGTTCGCCCTCGTGCGCGCCCGCCGCAACGTCCTGGTCACCGGCGGCACGTCGATCGGCAAGACCACGATGCTCCGCGGCCTCGCGTCGGCCATCCCGTCGTGGGAGCGGCTCGTCACCGTCGAGGACGTCTTTGAACTCGGCTTGGGCGGGGACCCAGACCTCCATCCGGACGTCGTTCCGCTGCAAGCCCGCGAGCCGAACATCGAGGGCCAGGGCGGCATCTCGATGTCGGACCTGGTGTGGCAGTCCCTGCGGATGAGCCCCGACCGCGTCATCGTCGGCGAGGTCCGCGGACCCGAGGTCATCCCGCTGACCAACGCGATGTCCATGGGCAACGACGGCTCGATGGGCACCCTGCACTCCAGCTCCAGTCAAGGCGCTTTCACCAAGCTCGCCGCCTACGCCGTCCAGGGGCCCGAGCGGCTGCCGATCGAGGCGACCAACCTGCTCGTCGCCTCGGCGCTGCACTTCGTCGTGCACCTGGACAAGCCGCGCGGCGACGACGGCAAGCGAGTTGTGTCGTCCGTGCGGGAGGTGGTCGGGGCCGAGGGGGCGCAGATCGTCAGCAACGAGTGCTGGCGCCCAGGACCAGACCGGCGCGCGGTCCCCGCCGCGCCCTTGCGAACCGACACCGTCGAACTGCTCGTCGAGGCTGGCTACGACCCCGAGCTGTGCGACCGACGTGACGGCTGGTGGACGCCATGACCACGACCACGCTGCTCTTCGCTCTGCTCGGTGCCGGCGCCGCTACCGGTGTCCTGCTCATCGTCATCGGTCTGCGCGGCCAGCCCGAAGTCGAGGCACGACCGGCCTCCCGTGCAATGAACCTCGACTGGAAGATCGTCGGTCGCCTCGCCGTTGCGCTGCTCGTCGGCATCGGAGTGGGGATGTTCACCGGCTGGGTGGTGGGCGCCGTCATGAGCGCGGCCGCGGTGCTCGGCCTTCCGCGGATTCTGGCGTCGAACGTTGACCACCAACGGCAGCTCGAACGCATCGAGGCGATTGCCGGCTGGACGGAGATGCTCCGCGACACGCTCATGGCCGCGGCAGGTCTTGAGCAGGCGATCATCGCCACCGCGTCCACCTGCCCGGAGCCGACTCGGAACGAGATCATGGCCCTCGCGATAAGGCTGGAACGCGGTGAGCGCCTGGCACCGGGTCTCCGCGAGCTCGCCGAGCAGCTGCACGACCCGACTGCGGATCTGGTCATTTCCGCACTCGTGCTGGCTTCCGGCCACCAGGCCCGCCAGCTCGCGGACTTGCTCGGCGAGCTCGCCGTCGAGGCACGGGAGCAGGCGACGATGCGGATGCGCGTGGACGCCGGGCGCGCTCGCAGCCGGACCAGCGTGCGGCTGATCGTCATCACGACGCTCGTGTTCGCCGCCGGCCTCGTGCTGTTCAACCGCGACTACCTCCGCCCGTTCGACTCCCCGGTCGGCCAGCTCGCGCTCCTTCTCGTCGGCGCGCTGTTCGCCACGGCGTTCGCGTGGATGACGAAGATCTCCCGGTTCCGCGAGCCGGACCGGTTCCTCACCGAACTCGGCTCGATCCGCACGCCTGAGTCCGTTGTGGATGAATCGGCCAGCCGCAAGGGAGCGACGACATGATCAGCATGGCGCTCTGGGGAGCCGGAATCGGGATCGGGCTGTGGATGCTCGCGGCGTACGTCTTCCCTCCACGGCCGTCGCTCCGCAGGCTGGTCGACCAGCTGCAGGCTGAGCCCGCACTTGCGCCGATCCTCACCACCGGTTCCAACGGCTGGGCCTCAGCCTTCGGCAAGCCGTTCGTGAACGCCCTGTCCTCGCTCGGATTGCCCAGCAAAGCGCTTCGAGGTGACCTCGCAGTCGTCGGCAAAGCCGTTGACGACCACCTGGCCGAGAAAGCCGCCCTCTCGGTGACCGGAAGCCTCGTGCCCCCGCTCGTGCAGCTGGTGCTGTTGGTCGCCGATGCAGGGCTCGGCTGGCAGATCCCTTTCCTGGCAAGCGTTTCGCTCGCTGTTGGAGGCTTCTTCCTACCCGATGTCCACGTTCGCCGAGAGGCCGAGCAGCGCCGTTCGACGTTCCGGCACGCGTTGTCCGCCTATCTCAACCTGATCCGGGTCCTGCTGGCAGGCGGAGCAGGTGTCGACGGAGCGCTGAACGTCGCGGTCGGAGTCGGCAAGGGTTGGTCGTTCGAGCAGCTTCGCAGGGCCCTCATGACCGCCAAGCTCACCCGGAGCACGCCCTGGGCCGCCCTGCGCCAGCTCGGTGCCGAGCTCGGCGTGCAACCGCTCAGGGAGCTCGCCGCCTCGGTGAGCCTCGCCGGCACCGAAGGCGCTCGTGTTCGCGCCAGCCTCGCCGCGAAAGCCGGAGCTCTCCGCACGAGAGAGCTCGCTCTCACCGAGGCCGAAGCGCAGGCGGCCACCGAGCGCATGAGCGTGCCGGTCGTCGTGCTTTGTGCCGGGTTCCTGATCTTCATCGGTTTCCCGGCAGTCCTGAACGTCCTGGGCGGGCTCTGAAGGGTCCGACCAACCACTTAACGCAGGTAGGAGAGGCTGATGTTCATCGAGATTCAGATTCTCGTCCTCTACTTCGAGGTCGGTCTGGAACAGGCCCGCCGTGACGATCGTGGCTACTCGACCGAGTTCGTCGTGACCACCGCGCTGGTGGTGGCCGCGGCGATCGCGATCGTGGCGATCATCGTGGCCAAGGCCATCCAGAAGGCCAACAGCATCGAGTTGTAGGCGATGACGATGCTCAAGCTCATCCAGCGCGCACGCCGCGATCAGCGAGGAAGCGGCACAGCGGAGCTCGCAATCATCGCCCCGCTGCTGTTCCTACTGTTCCTGTTGATCGCGCAGTTTGCGCTGTACATGCACGCGGCACACGTAGCACGAGCCGCTGCGGCACAAGGCTTGTCCTCCACCCGCGTCCTGGGCGGGAGCGCTGGTGCCGGCGCAGCAGCAGGGGAGCGGACGCTCGAACAGCTCGGTAGCCGAACGCTGCGTGGCGCAACGGTTTCCGCACAACGCGGTCCAGCACAAGCTTCTGTCCAGGTCCACGGGAAGGCGGTCAGCGTGGTTCCGTTCCTGTCTCTCGCGGTGCACGCAGAAGCTATCGGCCCCGTCGAGAAATTCACCCCGGCGGTGTCGCCGTGAGGCCCGCGATACGAGCACGACTGCGAGACGAACGAGGCTCCGCCGCAGCCGAACTGGCCTTGGGAGCGCCACTCTTGGTTCTCCTGCTGCTGTTTGTGGTGTTCTGCGGCCGGCTGGCCACCACGCAGGTTCGAATCAGCGACGTCGCACACCAGGCCGTTCGAGCGGCAACATCAGCTCGAACACCGACTCAGGCCACCGCCGCTGCGCACGAGACCGCTGCCTCGGCGTTCGCGGCCGCCGGTGTCACCTGCCGGTCGTTGGCCGTCGCGATCGACACTGCCGGACTCCGGCCCGGATCCACGGTGACCGCGACCATCTCGTGCACCGTCGACCTCAGCGACCTGTCGGGGCTTGGGGTACCTGGTAGCCGCACCCTCACCTGCACTTTCTCCTCCGTCGTCGACGCCTGGCGCGGAACGTCGGGAAACGCGCCATGAGCACGCTCGGACGACTCCGGCAGCAGGTGGAGCGAGTACGCATCGACCAGCGAGGTCAAGTCACCGCGTACGTGGTCACCGTCGCGGTCGCCGCACTCGCGTTCGGTGGCCTCGTGCTCGATGGCGGACTCGCGCTCGCCGCAAAAGTCCAGGCGATGGGACGGGCACAAGAGGCGGCCCGTGCCGGAGCACAGGAAATCGACCTGACCGCCTACCGGACTGACGGCATCCTGCGCCTCTTACCGGCCCGAGCCACTGCCGCAGCCCACAACCACCTGGCCGCCTCGCACCACACCGGATCGGTCTTGGTCACCGCCAACACCGTCACCGTGACCGTGACGATCCACCAACGCTCCCAGCTCCTCGGCCTCTTCGCTGTCGACACGATCACGGTCACCGGCCGCGGCGAAGCACAACCGCAACGCGGAATCTCTTAGCAGGAAGGAAAACCGGAGATGGCAACGACTGACGACATCGCCCGCCGCGTCAAGGAAGCCGACTCCTCGCGCAGCGCGAAGCGAACGAAAGCAGCTCTGCTCGTCGGCGAGCTCGCGCACGAGCGCACCGCGGTGCTCCAGCGGCTCACCGAGATCGACCAGCAGATCGGTGACGTGATCATCGACAACAACGACGTGATCGCCATCGATGAACTGGCCGCCTTCACCGAGACTCCTTCCGCAGACCTTGAACAGATCGTCAGTGCCCGCAAGCCGAACCGCGGAAGGCGAAAGCGGCGAACAGCAGTTCCGTCCATGACGGCACCGGACGCAGCTGATTCCGTTGCATCGCAAGAAATCGATACGCCATGACCAGCGATTCGACGATGGCGCTCAGGGCAACGGTGCTCGCTTGTGTCCGTGTGGTGCGAGGATCGCTGGCGCTCGTCGCGTTGTCCACGCTCGTGGTCGGCCTGCCCTGGGCGCTGGCGCACTTCGTCGGCTGGCCACTGCCAGACCACTTACCGACGTGGGACGAAACTCAGGCCACGTTGCTCAACCCCATGAGCAGCCAGCTCTTCATCAACCTGCTTGCGGTCGTCTGCTGGATCGCCTGGCTCTGCTTCGTCCTGGCCGTCCTCCGCTCCATCATCGATGTTCTCCGCGGCATGACCTGGGAGACAACTCGGGCACGAGGGCCGCTGCAAGCACTCGCCGGCACCCTCATCGGTGCCGTCGTACTGACCCTCCTGACCAACCGCGCACTGGCAACCACACCTGTTGCTGGGCCAGATGTTCGCTTCCACGAGCCGACCTCCATCACAGCGGTCGCGCCCACGGTGCCGGGCCCTGTCGCGCAGGACGCTGCGCTGCCCGCAGAGACCGAGTTGGTGGTCGATCGCGTGGCACCTGCACCGCCCGGCCTCGTGCGAGTCGTTGACGAGATCCGGCTTCCGCACGACGGGATCTACGACAGCTTGTGGAGGGTCGCCGAACGCGTCTACGGGCCAGGCGGCGGTGACCGCTGGCCTGAGCTCTTCCACCTCAACCGCGGGGTCGAACAGACGGACGGGCGTTCCCTCACCAATCCCGACCTTGTGCGGCCAGGCTGGAAGATCGCCGCCTACGTGCCAGAACCGGCGGGAGGCCAGCCGTCGCAACAACTCCCACCTCCAACCAACGAAGCACCAAGCACAGCTACCGCACCAGCCCAGGTGGAGCAGGTCGCCGAGCCACGTGATGATCAGGCGGTGCAGGGGGTCGACCTGATGCCTGCCGTGTACGTGAGTACCGGCCTGGCGGGGGCGATCTCGGCCGTGCTGGTGGCCACGCAGATGCGACGGCGACGTCGGTACCGGCTCGGCAGCAGGGAACGCGCGGACCTTCGTCGGCCGACAGCTCCTGCAGTCCGCGCGCTGCAAGTCGTCTGCCAGAAAGATCAGGGTCGGCACGGCGACAAGATGGACCTCGTCGACTTCGATCCGTCCCGACGCGAGGTGCGGTCGATCGGAGCTGACGAGGCGGAGTCGTACAGCGGCCCGGTGCTCGTACCCGCGGCGGTCGGTTCGAGGCCGGGAGGCGAGTTCGCCGTGAACCTCGCCAGCACGCGCGGCATCGGGTTGGCCGGACCAGGCGCGACCGCGGCAGTCCGAGCGCTCCTCCTGCACATCCTGGCGAAGCAGCAGCGGCACGAGAACCTTCGTGTGCTCGTGCCCGCGCAAGACCTCCACTTGCTCTTCGAAGGACTTGATGCTGAACGGCTTCCGAAGGCTGTGGAAGTCGCTACCTCGCTGGACGAAGCGCTCGATGAGATGGAGGCGACCCTGCTCACTCGCGCACGTCGACCAGGCGGCGAACCTCGGACTCCTTCGCCCGCAGTCGTGCTGGTCGCCTGCCCCGTCGCACACGCCGAACGCCGGCTTCAAGCAGTGCTGGACAACGGATCCACTCTCGGCCTCGCAGGCATCCTCCTTGGCAAGTGGCGGCCAGGAGCGACAGTTGTAGTTCGAGCTGACGGGACGGTGAGCGCCACCAGCGCGGGCCTCGGTGACGAGTTCGCTGGTGCGCGGCTGTTTCATCTGCCGGCCACGGAGGCCGCGGACCTGCTCACTGTTCTTCGAGAGGCCGAGGTCGACCTCGGAGTTCAGGACGCGGCAAGTCTCGGTGATCAAGCTGACCTTGATCCGGGGCCGTCAGTTCCCCAACCTCGTACGCGCGTTGTCTCGGACAACGTCACCGATGCTGCGGCTTCCGCGCGACCTCGTCTGTTGGTGAAGGCGTTCGGCCGGTTCGAGCTCGTGTTCGTGCAGGCGAACTCCGAGGTTCGCGAGCTCAACGGCCTGCTCACTCCGAAGCATCGTGAAGTCCTTGTCCACCTGGCACTGCATCCACAGGGCGTTCGACGAGAGGCCCTGAACGAGGCCGTGTGGCCCGACAGCAGGCCGCCGCGCCCGTACAACTCGTTCCACAACGCGTTGTCCGTGCTTCGCCGCATGCTCACCGACGCAACGGACGGCGTGATGACTGATCTCGTGCTGAACGACGACGGCCGCTATCGGCTGAATGGCGAGCTTGCGGATGTAGACCTCTGGCAGTTCCGTCAAGCACTCCAGGGATCGCAGCTGCAGACCGCTGTTGACCTCTATGCGGGCGACCTCGCTGAAGACCTGTCATCTCCCTGGCTCGAACCGCTTCGAGAGTCCGCGCGCCGTGATGTGCTGGACGCTCTTGGCGCCTTGATCAGCGAGCACGGTGGTGCAGACCCCAAGACCGAACTCCAGCTGCTCGAGCGGGCGCGCAAGCTCGATCAGTACAACGAAGGCGTCTACCGCGACATCATGCGCACCCAGGCTCGGCTGGGGCAGCACAGCGCGGTGCCCCGAACGCTCGCCTTGCTGACCGCCACGCTCAGCGAGATCGACGCAGAACCCAGCGTCGACACGTGCAACCTCGCCGAACTTCTCTGGCGGCAGACCGTCTCGGTCGATCACGCAGCCGTGTCCTGAACAGCTGCGGCCCTCCGATTTTCCTGCTCTACCAACCACTTTCCAGATTGGAGCTACTTCGATGAACCGTCGACTCGCCAGCATGCTCAGTGCCGCAGCTATGTTCGCCGCCGCCGCTATCGCCGATCCTCAGGAGGCCGATGCTTCCGCCAAAATCATGCCGCCACCCGGTTGCGGCTTCGTTCCGCTGCCCCAACCAGTCGGAGAACTCACGGCGCGCTATTTCCACTGCGGTGACAGCTTCATCCTCATCAAGTTCCACTGGAGCGGAGGAAACACCGGAACAGCGTGCGAATCGCCTTGGAGCCAACACCCCTTCTTCCGCTCTGGCGGGCAAGTGGTCGTCAACGCCTACTACGTCCCCACGCCGCCCAACCTCATCGGGCCGCCTGGTAACCAGATGTGCTCTGTGTCGCAACCTCGTGTCTAATAGCAATCCTGGGTGGAGGGCGGTCGGCGCCCACTGATTTCCCGCCTAGAATATGGGGCAGTGCGATAAGTGTAAGTCTGCTTATCTGGTTGGCCTCCGCTGAATGCTCATGATGCTGTCTTTATAGCTATGTGTATCGAATCCGAAATACGTGGCGCCTCCGTGACCCAGGTCGCGGAGGCGCCATGCTCATGAGTGGCCCCGCTGGGCTTCCTGGGCACGGTCCTCTCGGGCTTCCCCCTAGGCGGGAAGCCCCTGATACAGACGACTTAGCTGGTCAAATGCAGTTTTGGGGCTACCCGTGTAGCACCCGACTCGGTGGCCGACAGGCGTTGGAACAGTCGACTTTGGCTGGTGGTCGGCCCTCGTGCCCTCTGACCCCTTGGTTGCCTTGCGTGCGATGGTCTCCATCTCCTCGTTCCCCGGTTTCCGCCGCCCAAGAATCGCTTAATGCGCGCGTTCGCATTTATCGATTGCTGGCGCTTTCCGCATGACCGAAATCGGGTCGACGGCGAGCGGGAAGTGCGCCGGCGGATGAATGGCCACTTCGGGTGAGGTGAGAAATTAGGGGTTGCGAAGTGTCGACTGTAGGTGTGTACTTCTACATGTCGACTCAACGACCAGAGGTCAACACTCTGATTCGAGAAGGTGAGGACCAGGGCACGGCGTCCCTGTGAGCCCTTTCGATTCGGTCAGCGCCTCCCTTGTTGGTGTCGGCGGCAACGATCAGTTCTTGGAAGCGTGAGCGACGGCTCTTGAACGTCTATTTGCGCTGGACTGAATCGCTACGTCATTCAGCCAATCTCTCTCGTCAAGCGGAGTGCTGCCATGACTATGACTCTGATCGATTGGTCTGCCCGTATTAGCGCGATGGCGGACGCCTTGTCGGTGCTGGACGGCGGATTCTCTGTCGATCCCCGCGACGGTTCGGACGTTCGTTGCGGTTACGCGGTGGCGGTGCATCCGGAACTTGAGTGTGTCTACGAACGTCGCGTGACCAGCAGTGACATCCACGAGTACGTATCGGCGGCGAAGGGTGCCCTCTCGCTGCCGGGCCGTGTCCTAGGCGGCTGGCGTGACCCCATGACCGGTCGCGTCTACCTAGACGTTTCGGTCGTGACGGCGGAGCTGCCCGAGGCGATGACGCTCGCTGCGGAAGCCAGCCAGCTCGCGATCTTCGATTTTGCTGCCATGACGTCGATTCCGGTTCTTGCCCCGTCCGTGGCGTGAATCCTGAGGACTCCGGGGGCTGAGCTGTCATGCTTGAAACCCATGCGCACCCGTGGTTCCGGGTGCATCCGGTAAGCCACCGGAACATCGTGTGGCACTGGAACCAGGCCACGCGTGACGAGATCGCGCAAGGGATGCGCTGGTACTCCGACGCGCACCACGTGGCGACCGTCATCGCCGGCGGCAACGCCCATCTCGGCGCCGGAATGCTCGCGATCTACTCGCCGCAACAGGGGTGGATCGGCAACGTTCTGAACGCGGCCCGTGTCCTGCGTGAGGGCAAGGGGATCGGCGGGCCTGGCTGCGGGATGTTCGCCACGACCGGGCAGAAGCGCGCGGCGGATCGGCTGCTCAACGGGGAGCGGTACGAGGACATTCTGAGCGGACCGAAGATCCGCGACTTCGCCCACCTGATCGAGTTCGGCGGAGACCGGTATCCGGATGACCCGTGCGTGGTGATCGACCGCCACGCGCTGTCCGTTGCGCATGGCCGCGCGCTCACATCCGAGCAGTACGAATCGGCGCCCGTGAACGGGTCCCGCCGTAAAGACGGCTCGATCTCCCGCCGGCACTACGACCACGTGGTGAGCCTGTACCACCGCGCGGCAGAACGGATTTCCGCACTTGCAGGTGAGCGCATCTCCGCCCATCAGGTGCAGGCCGTGACCTGGTTGGTCCGTCAACGGCTCAACCAGGAAGCAGAGCAGCGATGCGGTCCGAACCGCTTGGACAAGGGCCGCAACCACGCTCGCGTCAACTCCGAGCGCGCGTGGAACGAGTTCCGGACCACCTACCTCCCTGACCTGGCCACGTGTCCGGGAACGGGATACCAGTCAGCCGCCTAAGTGAGGTTTCGCGATGAGTCGCAACAGTTCAGCTACCCATGACGCCCTTCGTGCGGAGCTCGAGAAGGAGCGAGAGCGCGTCCGTTCCCTGGAGACGGTGAACCGCCTGCAGGCAGCCAGCCTCACGAGCTTGAGCGATCTCGCGGGGAAACTCCGCTGTCAGGTAGCCGACCTGCACGACGACACGTTGAGTTCACAGCCCATGTCGGCAAAGGGACTGCGCAACGTCACGGGACGCATGAGTGGCTTGGCGGACATGTTGAGCCGCGCGGCAAGCGGCTATTCCGGAGTCCACACCACGGACATGATCTATCCGACCGTTGACGATGATCTTCGCGCTTACAGGTGGACCCCTCGCCCGGACCGAGGACTGGACGGAGTGTTGCCACCAGTCCCGATCACCGAGCTGTTCGATCGACGCGGGTACGCCCGCGGGTGGCATCGCGGCCCACAGTGGATCACGTTGTGGTTCACAAGTCCGAGCTCGTTCGCGTTCGCGGACAGCAGTGATCACGGTCGGCTCAACGACGCTGACACCGTCCGTGTCTTGATCACCTCTCATCGGCCGCTGACCCCTGACGAACTCACGGATTGGGCTGCTGCACAACAGGAGTCGCACGCTGTCCCGTTTGACGCCCCTTACGGCCGTGCGGTTCAACACGTGGGCCTCTGCTGGGGTGGCGCGCTTGAGAGCCACCGTTGCGACGAACACGGTCATCCTGCACCCGACGGGCCTGGTCGCAGGTCAGTGTGGGCCTGCCCGAGCGACCCCGATTTCAGGCTCTGTGTATGGGGCATCGGAGATGCGCCGGCACATGTCACCTACTGGGCTGGGCCCGTGGTCGACATGGCACACCTCGTTCAGATCACCGGGCACTGCCGCTGATCAGACTCACAAACCCTTTCACTGACAAGAACCCTCGCTCAGCACCTATGTGGACGGAGAACGACGTGAAGGATCAGAGCAACCCCCAAACCTCGAACGAATGCTGCACGCCGTGCCTCACCCCCGACGACACGTGGTGCATGTGGCTGGACTCATGGGACATGCGCCGCTTCTGGGCAACAGTCGCCCACGAACGAACCGTTACGCGAGACGGCACTGACACCACAGCCGATGAGGTTCTCGACTGGAACGTCGAACTGATCGAAGACGAGAGCGGCGACCGTTTCACTTTGGACCACAACATGATGCTCGCGACCATGCGCCGCATCGTGAGCGAGCGCGATTCCGTCCAGCTGTCGGACGAGATCACCGGCCAGGTCGTCGACGTGCTGGAAGCCGACAGCCACGACGCCGCCACCGACGCGCTCTGTCAGCTCGACTGCGTCGGCTTCGACGTGATCGTCCAGTTCGCCACCCTCGGTCAAGTCGTCTACGGATGACGGAACCGACACGACACTCGTCAGGAGAGTTGATCATGTCGTCACCCGATGTGCTTCGCGCCCGTCTGTTCCTCTCGCGCGCAGTGGAACCGCCCGCACCTGCTGTGCACCACTTCGTCGCCGTGCACGGCCCAGTTGACGCCGTTTCTCGCATCCGAAACGGTGCCGCTCCGGCTGCGGTCCTCTCCGAGGTTGCTCGGCAGGACCCCCAGGTAGAAGACGACTTGCGGGCCATCGACAACGGCACGGCCCGTCTGCTGGTCCCGGAGGACGAGGAATGGCCGCTGGGCCGGCTGTCCGCTCTGGTGGGCTACGGCGTCCCGCTGGCCCTTTGGTTGCGCGGCAACGCTTCGCTGGCCGAGCTGACCAACACCGCCGTCACGATCACCGGCAGCCGTGCGTCTTCTGCTTACGGCAACACCATTGCCGCACATTTCGGCAGTGCGCTTGCGGATGCCGGTGCGGCGGTTGTCAGCGGCGGGAGCCTCGGGGTGGACGAGGCCGCCCACCACGGCGCGCTTGCCGCAAACGGCCCGACAGTTGTGGTCCTGCCGTGCGGTGTGGATCGAACCTATCCACGTCAGCACGTCCGCCTGTACGAGCAGATTGTTGATCAAGGTGGTCTGTTGGTCAGCGAGTACTCGATCGGTGCAGTGCCGATCCGAGCCCGCTTCCGCGCGCGGTGCCGCCTGCTGGCAGCACTGACGGCGGCGACCGTGATCGTTGAAGCTGGACGACGCAGCGGCGCGCTCACAGTCGCTGGTGTCGCAAATGATCTAGGCCGGCGGGTGTACGGCGTTCCCGGGCCGATCCACTCCGCCACATCGACCGGGGTGAACGAACTCCTTCGTGTCGGTACCGCCACGGTGATGACTTCGCTCGACCACGTCCACTACCGGGACGGTTTGCGATGAGCAGCTCAGAGCCGTTTCGCGCGGCCCTCGAGGCGGTGTCGTTGCCGACCGACTGGCAGGTCGAGGTGGTGATACGCCCGCGACGTCGCCGACTCGGGCTTGAGGTCAAGCCAGGCGGCGCGGTCCTGGTCCTAGTCCCGCCGACCACAGACCCGCGTCTGATCACGTGGTTCGTCACCTGCAAACGTCAGTGGCTTACCGAGAAGGTGAAGATCGCCATGCAGTTGGCGCCCGCCCACTCGATCAAGGAGTTCATTGACGGGGAGGAGTTCCATCTCTACGGGGCCAGCTACCGGCTTCAGCTCGTTGACCACGCGCCCGCGGGTGTCGAGCAGCTGCCGGCGTTCGCCCCAGAAGGGATCTTGTACGTGCGTCGGCAGCCGCCGGCCCAGATACGCCAAGCGATCATCAGTCTCTACCGCAAGATCGGGCTGGCATGGCTGCAACAGCACGGGCGCCAGTACGAGCTGGACGGCCAGATCTCGGATCTGGCTTACGTCGTCCGCGACCTCGGTCGCCGTCATTGGGGTTTGTACTACACCCCGCCCAAGCACGTCGTCGCCGCGCACTGGGCGGCGTTCAGCCTGTCTGTGCGGCTCGTTGAGTACCTGCTGGCACACGAGATGGCGCACGCCACCGGCCCCGCTGGACGCTCGCACGGCCCTGCCTGGCAACGACAGATGAACCAGTGGATGCCGGACTGGCGGCGGCGTCAGGCCGAACTCGTTGAGACCGGCCGGCACGCCTGGCTGGGAGGCTGGAACCGACCCGTGTGACCTCGTCGCGGAGCCTGCTGGTGTCGAGTTGAGGTGTTGTGGTCCACACCGTGATACAACAGGCTTGCTCTGCTTGTGCCTCAAGCGTGGCGTCCGGAAGGGGTGGGAAGTGGACAAAGAAGAGCACTTCGAGCTGCTCAGGGAGAGCGCGGCCAAGGTGCAGGAGCTGCAGGATCACCTCCAGAAGATCCGCAAGCAAGAGGCCGAACTCCAGGCGGACCGAGTCGCCACGCTCGACAAGCTCAAGACGGCTCGAAAGGCGCGGCTCACGCGGATAACCGCAGCGATTGAGGATCAGGTGCCGAAAGCTCAGGTTGCACGTGAGCTGAGCATGGATCGGACCAACCTGTACAAGTTGCTGGACGGAAAAGACGAGGCAGTCGACGCCCGAACGGACTAGCCTCGACTCCGTTGGTGGGTAGCGTTCAGGCGAGGCGAGCACAATGCCAGGACAAGCGAGACGGCACCACGTCGTGTCGAGGTTCTACTTGCGATACTTCGCGAACGACAGCGAGCGGGTCACGACCGTCATGCTCCCTGGCACCCGCACCTTCCAGCAGAGCATTGGTGACGCGTCTGTTCAGACGGACTTCTACACCGTCATCGACCAGGCGGGACAGCAAACCGACGCGGCGGAGCGCGCCCTTTCTCTCCTAGAGACAGAAGCGGCTGCAGCGTGGCGGGAGGTAGCGGCGGGAGTATGGCCACTCGGCGATGCGCACCGAGAGAGCGTGGCCGCCTGGGTCGCACTTCAACTCCTGCGCGGAAGCAACGTTCGCAACTCGATGAGCCAGTTGGCGACGCACACCCTCCTGCTAGAAGCGATCCTCGGTGGGCGGACGAGACTGCGAGAGGCACTGAGCGCAGTTGGAGAGCCCTTTGACGACGACACAGTGAACCGGGAGTGGGTGGACTTCTTCAAGAACCCGATTCGCGCGGAAGTCCATGCGAACCACCACGTTCAGCATCTCGCCGCCATGTTGCCTCGGGTCACGCAATCCCTTCTCGACCGTTGGTGGATTCTGACGGTGTTCGAGCGCAAGGCACTCGCGACCTCCGACCACCCGGTTCACCTCGTTCCAAACGAGGAGATGAGGCGGACCGGCAGGGGGACAGGGATCGAGAACGCGATGGCCATCCATGTCCCGCTGACTCGCCGCCACTCACTGGCCATGTGTCATCCGTCTGCCATGCCAGAAGAACTCGCCATGATGAGACGTGATGTTCGCCAGTCGGGTGTCACCGCCACGGCGCTTTACTCCAACTCCTGCACTGTGAACAACGCCCGCCGGTTCCTGTTCCATCACCCCGACGACGCGCCGCTCACCGGCTTTGACCTGCCGCAGCCGCGTGAGCGCGAGGTCGTGCTGCATGCCCAGCTGTGGGGTTGGATCAACGAAGACGACCGCCAAGTGCTCCTGGACGCCGGATTCGGCCCTGAGGACCTCGCCGCACTCTTAGTGATCAGTTCAAAATGAGTTGGCGCGTCGGCTTTGCCTGCAAGGCAGGACATTCCAAGATCACGGTGTGCGCGAGGAGGTCTTGACCGACGAGCTGTGGGCTCGGCTGGAACCGTTGATCCCGGTGTGCCCGAGGCGTTTCCGCTATCCGGGTCGTAGGCGTGCCGACGACCGGGCCGCGTTGGAGGGCATCCTGTATGCGATGCGCACCGGCTGGAACCGGCTGCCCACCGCCTTGTTCGGCGCCTCGGGCTCGACCTGCTGGCGGCGGTTGACCGAGTGGCACGAGGCCGGCGTTTGGCAGCAACTGCACGAACGGCTGCTCGCCGAACTGCGCGTGGCCGGGTTGCTGGATCTGTCCGCTGCCCTCGTCGACTCCACCCACCTGCGCGCTCTCAAAGGGGGGCCCACACGGGGCCGAGCCCGGTCGACCGCCGCAAGCTCGGTTCCAAGCATCACCTGATCACCGACGCGGGCGGCGTCCCGCTGGCCGTCACGCTGACCGGTGGGCATCGCAACGACGTCACCCAGCTGATCCCGTTGATCGACGCCATCCCGCCGATCCGGGGTGTGGTCGGCAAGCCACGCCGTCGGCCCCGGCGGATCTATGCCGATCGCGGCTACGACCATGACAAGTACCGGCGCCTGGTCCGCGCCCGCGGCATCACACCCGTCATCGCCCGCCGCGGCGTCGGACACGGCTCCGGACTGGGCACAGTCCGCTGGCCGGTCGAACGCACCTTCGCCTGGCTCAAAGGCTTCCGGCGACTACGCATCCGCACCGAACGACGAGCCGACGTCCATCAAGCCATGCTCAGCCTCGCCTGCTCGATCATCTGCCTGCGCAAACTCATTTTGAACTGATCTCTTAGAGCGGTAGCGACAGAATCTCAGCCCCTGCCGACATTTGCCCAGATGATCATCCGCGCGAGGAAGCCAGGGCAGGTGTGGGTTCCGCGCGAACATGAGCAGTCATGGCCGCATGACGTGATCTTTCCGCGCGACGTGACCGCTCGGAAGAGGCTTACCGGCGCGGTACTGGGCAAGCGTCTGGAAGGACGGGCGGCCAACCGCGTGGCGTAGGCACTCTGCCGTGCACCACTCGGCTCTGAAGTACCGACCCGGCGTACGTGTCGGTGCCCGCCCGGTGATCCGTCCCCGGTGGAAAAGGGGGCACTCGCCGCAGGACATCAGCCCAGCACCGGCGCGACGGAGGTGTTCGCGCGAGGCAAGGACAGTCTGGTTGATGACACCTGGCGCAAGCCGCACGTGTCCTGGGCAGCCTGGCACGCCATCGGCATCTGAAGGCTCAGCTGACCGCCATCCAATCGAAGTGCCGGGAATCACCGAGATCGGGAATCACCGAGATTTCCGGCACCTCGACCACCTGGAGGACGCGGTGAGCGTCCAAGGGGAACAGGCGAGCCTTCACCGGATCGACCCGCAGACCCTCACTTCGCCGCGGCGAGCGCCTCACGGACGACCTGCGCGCTCGCCGGGGTACCGGGAAGTTCCCCGTATGCGCCGTAGGGAGTCACATATACCGGGGTGTCCCGCTGGGTCCGCCGGTTCTCGGCGAGCGGTCCGGCGTCCACGGTGTCATAGCCGAGGCTGTCGAAGAGCTCGGTGACCGCCTGCTTGGCGTCCGCGTTGTCACCGGCGATCGGCAGCGCCGACCGGTCCGCGCTCCCCGTCGGACGCGCCAGGTCACCCAGGTGCCCGGCCCAGATGTTGTTGAAGCCTTTCACCACGTGCGCTTCCGGCAGGTGCTTCTGCAGCAGCTCACCTGTGGTGCTGGAGCCGTCCTCCAGTTCATCGAAGACGCCGTCGCGGTCCGGGTAGTAGTTGTTGGTGTCGATGACCACCTTGCCCGCCAGCGGCTCCACCGGAACGTCCTGGTACGCCCGCAGCGGCACCGTCACCACCACGACGTCACCGGCCGCGGCCGCCTCCGCGGGAGTCGCGGCGCGCGCCTTCGGCCCCAGCTCGGACACGAGGTCCTGAAGAGTGTGCGGGCCACGCGAGTTGCTCAACACCACGTCATGCCCGGCGACCATCGCCAGCCGCGCTACGGTGCTTCCGATGTTGCCACTGCCGATGATGCCAACCGTCGTCATGTCATCCGGAACCTCGGCGACCCCTCACCTGATTCCGACCTGCGGCCACGGTGATGTGTGACACACCGATTTCACGATCTTGCTGTGAGGTCGCTGTCGAGTAGCAGTCGCCGCCGAAACGCCTCCTGACGGTCCCCGAACTGCGGATCCCGGAACAACGGCTCCGGTCCTTCCGATTCCTCCTCCAGCACGAGCATCAGCCGCGGCTTACCCAGCTCGTCGCTGCCTCGAATTCCAACTCCGCGTACGACAAAGATGGCCTTTCCACGACCGTCGATCCCATACCGGAACTCCGCCACCACAACGTCCGCTCATCGGCATGAGCGCGCTCGAGCAACGCGATCAGCGGCATGAGAGCAAGTCAAGCCGTTGGTTCGGGGGTTCGGCGTGCTTGTGCCAGAGCATCAGTCCATGCGTTGGTGTACTCATCTGCCGCGACCCAGTGCAGGCTGTGGAACAGTTTTTCGCCGTTGCACTCCGCGATGTACACCCGATCTGCTTGGCGCCAGATCAGGATGCCCCAGCCCTGGTCGAGGTCCGTGTACGGCTGCAGGATGTTGCCCAGAGGGACGTTTTCCACAGTCCACCTACGGAGATCCTGGTCGACGTCGTCCCACCAGGGGAAGCTGGCGATCTCCTGGCCTTGGTCATCGGTGAACCGCAGCGCAGTACTGCTGCTGTTGCGCTGAAACAGCTCGATCTTGAATCCGTCAACACGCGTGAAGAGTTCGAGGTTGCTCTCCGCGACCACCTCCTCGATGCTCAGTTCGAACATCGGACACCTCCAGTTCGATCGAGCCGGATCCTCGTGCAGCGGAGTCATCATCCGCCACCGCGACCGAGGTCGTGCCTACGCTCCTTCGGGTGCACGCTCGTCGGCATGAGCGCGCGTTGCGAACGGGAACTGACCTCGATACCTGATCAGATGGTCATCTTGTGGTCATCTGCGCGCGGAAGTGGTCAAGTGTGCGTGGAAGCTACAGCAGACCACCAGCAGCTGGACGGGATGCCGCGAGATAGTCGTCCCCGCCCCAACGGTATGGGCCGACCTGCACGGGCTGGCCAAAGGTCGGAGCGTGAACCATCTTTCCGGCGCCGAGATACAGGCCGACGTGGTGGACGTCGCTCGGTCGGCCGTAGAAGACCAGGTCTCCGGGCATGAGCGGTTGGCCGGCGGGAACCAGCGGCCCGGCTTCGTACTCAGGCTGGGTCGTTCGAGGGATGACGATGCCCGCAGCCCTGTAGGCGGCTGTGACGAGACCTGAGCAGTCCCAACCGGTTTCGCCGTTGCCACCCCAGACGTAGGGCTCGCCCAGCTGAGCGCAGGCGAACGCGATTGCCTTGAGCACAACAGGGTTGGGCGCTTGAACGTTGTTGCAATCACCGGTGCCGGCCATGGCCTCGCCGTACTTCTTCGCCTGTGCGAGCACGTCGTTGACGTACCAGTCCGCGTGGTTGTAGGCCCAGATCGCCTTCCGGATGTCCTTCTGGGCATCGGAATCGCAGAGGTAGTAGGCGGCGGCGTAGATCGCGTCGTGCTTGTTCCACGGTGAAGGCGGCTTCTGGCCACCCGGCGGAAGCGGGTGGCGTGCGATGACACCGTCGAATGTGGGCTGGAGGAACTGCATTGGCCCTCGTGCGCCCGCGTAGTTCTCAGTTCCGTTCGCGACGCCAGCCAGTGGGCTGCGGCCGTGATCGCTCTCGATCTTGCCGATGGCGGCGAGGATCGACCAGTCCAGACCGGGACAGGCCGGCGCTGCTGCCTGGTAGAGCGCGAGGTAGTCGCCTGGGATGTCGGCGAGCGCTTCTGTGCTGGGCTGGGTGCTGCTGTTGCCGAAGAGCCCTTTGACGATGGCCTGCCCGATACCGCCGAGCACGAGGGGCAGTGCGATGACCGCTGCGGCGATGGCGATGGCGATCTTCACGGGGTCACCTCCCGAAAGTTGCTGGTGGGCAGAGGCGGCGGAAGTGGCGCCGGCGCTGCGAGCGCGGCAGGTGCCTCGCGGGCCGGGACAGCGGGCGAGTCCGGTGTTGCCGGTGGGGTGGCCTGAGGCCAGAGTCGTGCGAGTTCGGCGAGCCGTAGGCGGCCCGGTCGTGGGGCGGAGCCGGAGATCGGGAGCCACCTTGCAGCGGCCGGATCGAGTTCGCCCGCGACGTCCGGGGCACTGGTGGCCACCGGCACGAGTGCAGGGTGGTCGAGCTGGGCGAGCGTGGTGGCGAGTGCGCCGCGTGCGCTGGTTTCGCGGCGGTTGGTCGGTAGCCAGATAAGTACCGGGGTGCTGATGCCCGTTGCGGTTGCGAGCTTCTCGTAGTCGTGGAGCTTGCTGCTGAGGATGGCGAGAGCCTCGGTGCCGAAGTCGAACTCCAGGAAGAACTCGATCTCGCCTCCGTCCTCGCGCCAGCGGCCGTAGGCGTCGGGGCGAACCATGTCGCCGAACAGGCGCATGCAGCGCAGCTCAGACCACCACGCGGTCAGGCGGCCGTTGGCGCTCGGTTGTTGGCTGAGCGCCACCAGGCTGGTGAAGAAACCGTTGACCCCGACGGTGTGGGCTAGGCGCAGCGAGTAGGCGATTCCCATGGCGTCTTCGTGCCGGTGGCCGATCTTCTTGGGGTCCAGGCCGTCCTCGTAGGCGAGGGCTACCGCGCCGGCGATGTCGAGCACGTAGTGCATGGGCGCTGCGCCCTTGCTGACGAACGGTTGGAAGCGGTCGACGACGCGCCACGTGAACAGGTCGCGCAGGCGGTGATTGGCCGCGCGCTTGCTCGGGTAGCAGAGTTCGATGATCTGCTTTGAGGTAAGAACTTTGTGCTCGTAGAGCATCCTGGCTAGCCACCGGTCGCGTGGCGTGAGCCGTCGGGCCAACTGGGCGTGATGCTCGCCGGTAGTGGCCGCCCGTGGCGTGGGGCGTTGCGGCATGTGCCCTCGCAACGCTCGTTGAGGGGTCGGGTTCGAGATCATGGAGCGCACCTCCCAATGCGTGGAGGGACTAAGCGGCGCGGCGTGGATCCACAGTGGACGGATTCGATTCGACGGCATCTGACATCGGAGGGCGCGTGTTCACCCTGGCCGCCTTGCGGATGGCCTTGGCGCGTCCGGGAATGGCTGGCCTGAGCTTCTCGGTCACCGCGGTGAACGCTGGGGTCTCTTCGCCGCCGACTACCAGGCGGGCGGCGACGTGGTAGACGCCGAGGTTGGAGAGGTCGTGTTCGGAGAGCCTCGGCATGGTGTGCCTCGCCAGACGCCTGGCGTCTTCTGGAGACACGTTGAAGTAGATCTTCGATCGGGCGTTCGTGCTGATGCCCTCTTCGAGTTCCTTCGTGAGCTGGTTCATGTACTGGTGCGCGAGGTTGGTGGACAGCTTGTAGGCGCGTGCCTCGGCGAGCATGTCTTCCGCTGGATAGGGCAGGTTCAGGAAGTTGTGGCACTCGTCGATGTACAGCCCGCAGTGGCGTCGTTGGCGCTTGGGGATGTTGGCGCGGCGGGTGGCGGCCTGCCAGGTGCGTGCGACGACGATCGAGCCGACCAGCTGGGCGGTTTCCGTGCCCAGGGCGTCGCGCGCGATGCGGACCAGACAGATTCCGCCGTTGTTGAGCACGTCGTCCATGTCCACGGTGGATTCGCCGCCGGCGATGGCCGCGCGGACGAAAGGCCGGAGCAGGAAACCGCGGACCTTGTTCATCAGCGGTGCGATCACCTGGGCCCGATTGGCTTCGGAGAGGTCGTCGTACCAGGTCCAGAAGCCCTTGAGCACCTCGTCGTCGATGTGGTCGCGTGCCCGTTGGCGGAACGCCTGCACGGTGAGCAGCTTGGGCAGGTCGACCAGGGTCGGGGTGCCCGGCATCGCGGTGAGGGTGAGCAGGCTGGCCCGCAGGATGTCCTCGGTGCGCGGACCCCACGAGGACGCGTAGATCCGGGAGAAGATGCTGACCAGGTTGTCGACTGCGCGGACCTTGTCCTTGCCGTCCAAGGGATTGAGCACCGGCGGGCGTGCTTTGGAGTCGGCGTCGAACAGCACGACCTTCTCGCCGAGTTCCTCCGGTAGCCGCATCAGGATGTCGGAGACGAGGTCACCCTTGGGATCGATGACCACGACTCCGCGGCCGGCTTCGGCGTCGGCCAGGATCATCTGCGCCATGAGCTCGGACTTGCCGGAGCCGGTGGCGCCGAGCAGGTGCACGTGATGCGCTGCGTCCGCGACGTGCAGACCGACCGGCCGCGAATGACCGGAGTCCGAGCGCCCGATCGGTTTGACGTGCTCGCCGACGTCGGCGATTCCTGGCGGAGGCGGCACGGCCTTTGCTCCGGCCCGCTGCAGTCCTGGAGTGGCCTCGTCGATCGGCAGGTGCGCGAGCGCCGCCAGTTCGCGGATCGAAAGCAGGTCACCCTTGCCGAACCGGCGATCGGCCAGGGCGGCGGCCGGATGGCGTAGCCGGGCTCGGCGGTAGTAGTTGTGCTCGGAGTAGGCGGCGAACGCCGAGGCGATCGCATGCCCGCGGCCACGCAGAACCTCCCGCGCAGCTTGGACTTCGCCCGCGGTCGCGTTGTCCGGCACGGTCGTGGTCACCGCGTACCGGATGCGGGTCTCGAACTGGTTTGCCCGCAGCTTCTCGACAACAGCGCGGTCTTGAGCGGCGTACTCCAGGTCGGCCTGCCGGTCGAGGCCGTGGATTCGAGTCCTCGGCGACGACTTCGGCGTCTTGCCCGGCGTGACGAGGTCGAGGAGTCGACCGATCAGGTGGGGCGATCCTCCTGCGTGCACGCGCCGGGCAGCTCGCCGCGCCTTCGCTACGCGGTGGCCAGCGACAGGGCGGGCAAGGACCTGTACACAGGCCTTCTCGTGCGGTCCTAGTCCGACCGGGGCGCCGAGGAGCGCTCGGATCGGATCTACGGGGTGTTCGGTGCGGATCGGCAGGGCCTCGGCCCGCGCGAGCCGGAGCTCACCGCCGACGGCCTCGGCTTTCCGGCCCGCTGCGACGTCAAGGATCGACTTCGCGGGCGAGGTCCGGGTATGGGCGCCGGGCCAGGCGGCTTCGATCGCGCGCTCGACCATTCCGGGTGGTACGAGGCCAGGCACCCAGAACTGGATCTGGACGCCGTCGGCTGTGAACGTGAGCTCGAAGGCGAGATGAGGTTGGCCGGAGAAGCGGCGCAGCCACCCAGGTCTGAGCAGGCCAACCAGATTGGACCACAGGGTGAGCGCGCCGGACGGGTCGACCGTGGGCGGAGCGAGCACGGTGATCAGGCGGGCGTCGCTCATCAGTCGCTGGTGGTAACGGCGTTGCCAGCGGCGTCGCGCGAAGATCACACCTGTCACCGCGATCATGAGCGCAGGGCCGACGGCCGGGCCCCAAGTCAGCGCGAGTTCGCGCAGGTGCGTCAGTGCGCTCTGGAACGCACCCAGCGGGTCGCGCAGATAGTCCTGGACCGGCGAGAAGTGACTGGGGGGAAAGGAAAGCACGAGATCTCCCGTGGAGCGGTCGGAGGGAAGCTGTCAGGCCGCATCAGCCAGCCCGGTGTCGTCGACAACCAGCCGCAGGTGACGACGGTGCCGCGCTGCGGTGCGCTCGGCGTCCACTTCGGCCTGCCACTCGGAGAACCGGCGTCCAGCTAGCCGCTTGAGGAAGGCCGGTATCCGGTTGGCTGGAACGCCAACCAACTGCGGGCCGAGCACCGCGAGCAGGTCGCTGGCCTCTTGAGATGACCAGCCCGCCTCGGCGATCGCGGCCTCGTCCGGGAACACGTCGGCCACGCGGTCGACGGCCGGATTCAGCGCGGAGTCCTGGGTCCCGCCGTACGAGAAGACCCACAGGAAGTTCGGCGGTGGACTCGGCTCGACGAGACGGCGGAACCGGTCTACTTCCTTGCTGTAGGCGTAGAAGTTCGTGTTCGGTCGAGCACCGCAGATCCGCAACCACGCCCGGAGGTAAGCGTCGGAGAAGAAGTCGCCGCTGTCGTGGATCCGGACCCACGCGCCGCGGAACTTGGCGGCGCCGAGCTCGGCGACCATGGCGAGCTCCCAGCCGGGCAGGTCGTCGGTGACGAACATCAGGTTCGCTTGGTGCTTGGCGCGGACGATGGGCCATGTGTAGGTGCCGTGACGGGCGTAGCAGGCCTGTGCGCAGACTCCTGCGCTCGGGCAGGTGTTGTACGTGCGGCCGTCCGGAAGCCGACCGGCCCAGGCCGGCAGCGACCAGTTCCACGCGCCGATCTGGCGCATCTCGCGGTTCTGGGTGAGAAGCCGAGCCGGCCGACGGCCGGCCTCAGGCAACGAAGCAGGCATGGGTGTCCCCTCGGAGCGCTAGGCGGCGTCGAGCTCGACGAACGCGGACTCGATGTCCGCTGCGGTGCTGGGCATTTCGGCGACCTCTGTCGGGTCCGACGTGACCAGGTAGTGCTCGGCCGGTGAGGCGATCGCCTGGAAGGCCACCCGCTGCGTTCCGGTGCTGAGAAGCCCTTGGCCGCGGTCGGCGGACAACAGGAACTGGCGTTCGCCCAGGGAGAGGTTGAAGACGCTGCAGATCTCGTCGATCGCCTGCGGGGACTGCCGCAGCAGGATCTGGGTCGCGGCGTTCGCGACGACCGCCTTGCCCAGATGGGACGCAAGGAGGTCAGGGGTGTCCTGCGTGATGGCCACGAGCCCGGCCTTGTGCTTCCTGAACGTCTTGGAAGCGCGGAACAGGAACTCCGCGCCCGCACGCTCCTTCATCAACAGCCACGCTTCGTCGACCACCACCAGCCGTCGCTTGCGGATCGCTGGGTTGGAGACCTGGCGCCACACCGCGTCGAGCGCCAGCAGGGTGCCGATCGGCTTGAGCTCATCGGACAGGTCCCTCAGTGAGAACACCACCAGGTGACCTTCGGGACGCGTCGTCGTCGGCCCCGAGAACAGACTGGAGAACGAGCCGGAGACGTAAGGCTCCAGCCCTGCCGCGAGCTGGGTGCCGCCTGCGGCCTCGAGGATCTTGGCGAGGTCGGCCAGCAGCGGTGCCGAGCGCGTCCAGGACCGCGGATCCGAGGTGATGCCGGCACGTTGGTAGGTCGCGGCGATGGCCCGGTCCAGCACGGCTCGCTCGGCTGCTTCCAGTTCGCGGCCCAGCAACACCGCGACCACGGTGTGGAGGAACAGCGATCGGCGGACGAGTGCGTCGCGGGACGCGGTTCGCCGACCATCTGGGCGGGTGTGGATCGGCAGATCCATCGGGTTGAGCCGGACCTGCTCGGCACCGAGACGGACGTGATTGCCACCGACGGCTGCGGCCAGCCGTCCGTACTCGTCCTCCGGATCGATGACGTGTACCTCGATCCCGCGGTACAGCGAGCGCAGCAGCTCCAACTTCACCAGGTACGACTTGCCCGCGCCGGAACGACCGAGGATCACCGAGTTGTGGTTGTCCAGAGCGAACCTGTCGTGGTGCACGAGACCCTGGCTGCCGATGTTGAACCCGTAGAGCACGCCGGTCGGGGCACCGACCGAGGTCGGGTCCGGTGGTGGCAGATCCGGCGAAGTGAACGGGAAAGCCGATGCCAGGGCGCTGGTGTCGAACGTGCGGCGCATGCCGATCAGGTCCAGGCCCATCGGCAGGCTGGTCACCCAGCCCTGCAGGCTCCGGTAGGTGGTCGGTTTGCAGTCCAGCAACAACGACGCCGCGAGTGACCGGACCGCGGCCACCTCGTCGCCGAGCGCCTCTTCGGTCGGCGCGTGCACGGTCAGGTAAAGCCCGAACCTGTACAGCTTTCCCTCGCCGCGGGCGACCCGCGCGGACAAGTCGTAGGCGTCCTCGGTGGCCGCCTCGACCTGTGGGTCGAGCAACCGTCCCTTCTCGCTGGTGTGCCGACGGCCGGACTCCAGTTTGGACAGTTGCTTCTTGAGCCGGTTGGCCGCGGTGACGGGATCGATTGGCTCGATGTGCAGCGAGACATCCACTCGGCCGGGATAGGTGAGCAATGGCTGCAACCAACCGGGATGGACCTCGCGCGGGTAGCCGGTGACGGCGAAGGACGCGAGCCACTCACCGCCGACCTCCAACGCGCGAGGGTGAACGGAGACGGCATCCGGAACGAAGGCGCTGGTCTTGGTGTTCATCGGCTGTACCTCCCGGCGGTGTCGAAGTCATCGGGGTCCTCGGCGTCGTCGTCCCAGTTGGGCTCGGGCGCAGTGGTGATGACGTCGTCCGAGCCGGCCAGGCCGACGCTCGGCGGAATCAGGCTGTCGGGGTCGCACGCTGAGGCCAGCACACCCGTGGCTTGACCGGCATCCAGTGGCGTGACCACGATTCCTGCGGGGGAGAGCAGCTCAGCTGCCTCTCCAAGACGGCGTGCGAGCCGGGCCTCAGCGGCCCTTCTCTTGGCGTCGTCCACGACACGGGCTTGCTTGCTGGCCTTGCGTTTGGCCATCAGCGCTGTGAGAGGGGAGACACCGCCAAGACCGTCTGTGGGACCTACCGTGAACAGCGGTTCGCGCAGGATCAGCAGAACCTGGCGACGTAGCAGCTCGGTCGCTCGGCCCAGCTGGTCGAGGTACTCGGCGTGCTCGAACGCCGCCTGTTCCAGCGCCGGGTGCGGCAGACCTCCGGCCTGTTCACGAAGCTCGGCGATCTGACCTGACAGGTCAAGCCGCTCGGTACGCACGAGCACCTGAACCGGAGCGGTGAGCGAGTGCAGGTACCGGCCGAACGAGGCGACGAGGGACTCCTGCTCGGTGTGCGTACGCAGGCTGAAGTTGACCGTGGAGCACACAGCGACGACCGCGACGCCGTCCTTGCCGAGGTCGATCACACCGGTGTCGGCGACCCCCTCGGCAGGAAGTCGCAACGCGGCAGGCGACGGCGTTGCGGCATCGCCCAGCCACTCCGGAACGTCGAGGATGCCTTCAGGTGCCGCGACACGGTGCCGCGGGTTCATCCGCTGCCGCAACGCCGCCAACGCCAGCCGATCCAGAGTGACACCGTCGCGCTGACCGAGCGCGAGGAACGCGGCCGTGGCACCGATCGGGATGGCGACGACGAGGAACACCGCCAGCGGCATGAACGAGCGCGTTGCCGTGTACGTCGCGTACAGCACGATCCCGGTGACGGAGACGATGAGCAGCTGCCGCGCGGTGAGCGGGCCGAGCACCCGGTCCTCGCGATCGACGTCCGAAGGAATTCTGACTGGCTGACTCATTTCCCTTCGCCTCCTGGTGGCTTTGGTGCGCGGAACACCGGCGGTGCAACGGAGTGGGTGCGTCGACGGGCATCGCCGATGCGCGGCGCCGGTTGCGCTTGCTGGAACACCGGCGCGGACGGTGCGGCTGTCGGCTTGGGTGTCGGCGCTGCCGGAGGCGGCTGAGTTGCCGGGCGGAACTGCAACTGCTGAGGCACGGAGGCCACGCGGACCGGCCGGGCCACCTTGGGTGCGGCCGTGCGACGGCGAGGTCCACCGGCGACCTGGAACTGCGGAGAGCTACTGGGCTTGGGTCCTCGTCGAGGCCGAGCCATGGGCGCGTCCGGTGCCGCGGCCGAGCTGAACTCCGCCTGCGTCGACCCGAGCGTCGACGGCATGACGGCGGGATCGTGGATCGTGTGCTGGGGTTGGGGTTGCAGGAACTTCGGATCCTGGGACGGCACTCGCGGCCGACGGGCGGCCCGCAGGCGTTCCGCGTCGTAGGACTCCTTGAGGCGCTTGGTCACCATCTCCGGAGTCGAGGCGAAGCGAGGCTGCGCCGGCCACGGAGGATCTGCGGCTGCGGTGCGCCCTGTCGTGCTGCTCGACCGGGTTGCCGCGCGGGCTCCTACGGCGGCGGCCCGGCCACCACCGACGAGTGCCATTGCTTTGCCGAACGCGAAGGCGTACGCCAGCCCACCGAGGAAAGAGCGACGCCCGCCCCCGACTCGCACCTGATTCATGACCCAGGTCGGGATCTTCACCAGGATCCAGATCAACGCGATGAGGACGATCAGGTTGATGATGCCGTCGGCGGTCGGCATGCCGAAGAAGTTGAAGCCGCCTGGCTCCAGGAACACCTTGAGCGCAACGACCAGGGCGAGGCTCTGTCCAACTTGGATGCCGAGGACTCCGGCACCAGAGCGCCAGAACCAGTGCGCGACGCCCTCCAGCTGTGGCAGGCCGTGGCACATCAGCGCGAGCGGCGCCCCGGCCAGCAGGATGGCGGTGAGCCCGACCCGCACGACGTAGCCGACCAGCAGCCCGATCAACAGGATGGTCAGCGCGAGCGACAACAGCCCGGCGAACAGACCGCCGTCGACCACAGACCGGGCCACCAACGCCACGAACAGCTCCGTGACCGCCTTGCCGGACGTCTGCGGATCCAGGCTGTCGCCGAGCACCGCCATCGACGCGGCGTTGGCGAACCTGATGGCCTGATCGCCCAGCAACAAGCTGAGGTTGGCGGCGATGAAGCCCACGACCACGCGCGGCGCGATCTCGCGGATCGTGTAGCGCGTCTGGACGCTCTGGTGACCCATCACCAGGATTCCCGCGAGCAGCACCAGCAGCGAGTAGGTCGCGACGACGAACAGCCGAGACTGCTCCCAGATCTCACCGATGCGCGGCAGCTGGTCGAGCGTGGGCGTCGACAGGAGAGTGCTGCCGAGCATCTGAAGCAGCCAGTTCAAGGACTCGCCGACCAGCAGATTGATGAACGACGAGAAGCCCTCGTTCACGCACGCCGACAGGTTGGTGATGCCGCACTCCGCGCGTTCAGCAGGAGGTTGCTGTGGGCTGACGGCCGGAGGCGGCGTGGTGGTCGGTGCCGACGACGGCGGTGTTGAAACGGTAGGAGGCGCGGTCGGTGTTGGCGCGGTGGGTGTCGGCGTGACGGGCTGCGCGGAGGCAGCCGCGGCGAGCGCGCCCAACAGGCCGACGACGACGCACAACACCAGCAAGCCCGCGCACCACCACGGCGGCCGACGTGCCCTCATCCGGGGCGGAGTGATGACGGCCATCGTCAGGCACCCACGATCCCTTTGAGGATCTCGACGACCAGCGGCGCAAGAGCCGCCAAGCCGTAGCCCCATCCAGCGGACCTGAACGCGGACTTGGCCTTCTCGACCTCGCCGGGGTCGTTGCCGCCCACGATCCAGCGGGCGCCGCCGATGGACAGGAACACCGTCGCCAGGCCTGCGAGGATCCCCATGATCCAGTTGCGGATGTTGTTGAGGACCTCGTCGACCGACTTGGCCAACGCGACGACCATCGTGTCGGCCCCGGCCACCGAAGCGGACGCCAGCAGTACGAGGACTACGGCTCCCGCGGCCACCGCGATGCGCGACCAGTTCGTCAGCGTTGTCGACTGTGGACCGTCGGCTTCGAGAGCGTCGCGCGACCCGCTTGCAGTGGCGCAGAAACGATCGATCAGGCGCATTGGGACCCCTCCGAAGACTGGGATGAGTGCGGGTGAGTCCCGCATCCCTGAACTCCGGAATTCGTGTCCGTTTTGGACACGCGACCCTGAACTGTTTGCTCCGAATTGCCTTCGGCAGCAGCCACGGAGGGTGACGGGCGCGGCAAGTCGCGGGCTGGTCGGACTGTGCGCGCGAGGGCTACCGAGGCAGCCACCTGGTCAGTCAGCGTGTCGGTCGGATCGGCCTCGGCGACGGCCTCACGGAGGTAGTCGACAAGCCGGAGCTCGGCGCGCTTGCGAGTCTTGTAGACCGCCCACTCGCCGATCTCGTGTTGCGCGGCCCAGTCCGCGACGGACACGTTCTCCAGCCGAGTCGCACCGATCAGCGCCGCCTCGGTCTGGGTCAGGACTCCGTCCGCGACAGCACGGGCGAGCACCAGATCGGGATGTCCCCACGGAGCGTGCGGCGGTGCCGACCGGAACCCCGGCGCGACCGGAGTCGGACTCGACAGGGCCTCGGAAAGTGCGTCGTGGCCGGACCGGTACGCAGCCCATCGCAGCCGCAAGATGATCCGCGGCGGACGCAGATCGATGGTCGACAACGCGGCGAGGAAGCCCCGCAAAACCTCCGCGTGAACGTCAGCCGGGTCGCCGGCGAACCGATCCGACAAGGTGGCCGCCACCGAGGTCAGTGCGGGGAGCGCGACGCCCACGGCCGCGACGGTCCAGGTCGCTCCCTCAGTCCTGGAGCGCAGTACCAGGTGCGCCCACACTGCGTCCCGCGTCGCCTGCGAACAGCGGCGTGCCAACAGCCGGTCACGGACCTCATCGAGCGAGATGTCCCGGTCAGGAAGCCCAGTGAAGAGGCGGCCGTTCAGCGAGACCGGGTGCGGCCCGGTGACCAGCCAGTTGAATGCGTCTCGCGCGATGTCCAACGAGTTCGTAGCCATGACTTGACTCCTGCAACTTCGATGCGAACAGCAACGACGTCAGGAAGCCATGAGTGATACCAAGGAAATACCAAGTCGCTGCTAGTTAATGACTAGTAGGTTCTCGTAAGCCTACTAATTCTTTGCTATGCGAGTTCGCGCTTGCGTCTTGGCCTGGCGCCCTGCTAGGGGTGCTGAGCTGTGAAGTTAGTGACCTGCTAGTACCTCTCGGTTGGCTCATCGGCGGCATCTTCTGACCCGCGAAAAGAATCTTGCTGTTGGGTTGGTCGAGTGAAGGTTGGATGCGGGACTGAAAACTTACTGAGCGTGTCCAAAAAGAAGCGCAAAAGCGGAGTTAAGGGGTGTCGGCAAACGCGCCACCATCCGTCGGAGGAGATACACGATGACTCCCGCATACGGAAACGACTCCGCTGAAGGCGACTCCGAGAACCTCGGCGACGCCCACCCCTCGCTTTCCCCGATCCCGCTGCGGCGACCGCGGCGAACACGCCGTCGCCGCAGTCTGCCGTTCGCGCTTCGCCAGGTCGTTCCCGGACGTCCGAGCACCGTCTGGCCGTGCGCCCAGGACGACCTCTACGAAGGCACAGGCTTGCTCGCAAGCTGGTTGCTGACCGCAGTCGTGAAGATCGTCACCACCTACTCCCAACCCGGCCAACGAGTGCTCCTGCTCGAACCCGCGACTCACCTCTCGGCGTTCGGACCGCGCACGGCAAACGATGGCCACGGGCAGTCCCGACCCGGCCCATATGCCGGACTGCACGAGGCTGGTTGGACCGTCGTCCGACTGGGCCGCGGCATCCAAACGCAGACCGCCGTCGCACATCCAGAGCAAGTCAGCGAACACCTCGACGCGGAGTCCGGAACCGGACCGAGGGGGTCCATCAGCAGTCCGACCACCGACCGGCTCTCCGCACCGTCGTCAGACGCGGACTCCGAACCGGATCCGGCTCTGAGCAAACTCAGTCCGGACAGCTACGACCTCGTCATAGCGGGGGCGGAACCGGGCGTCCTCGACTGGCTCCGACCGGCCAGCTGGAGCAGTGTGCTCACCCCGACCGGCATCCTCGCCGTCATCACGCAAGGTGATCGCTCTGGCAACCGGCTCGTCGATCCAGCCAGTTCGTTGGTGCGCGCTGCTGACCGTGTAGGCCTGCGCTACCTCGACCGAATCGCGCTGTTGCGCGCACCCGTCCGCGACGGAGCGCTCGGCGTTGCGGCATCAACCAGCCACACCCGTTCGCACATCTCGACGCGTCCGTTCGCAACTCTTGTTCGGCACGTGCAGGTGCACGACGACCTCCTGGTGTTCACACGCAAGCCGGCTGCGGACGGCGAGGTGAGCTCTGATGGCTGACCGCTTCGCGACTCCCTTGTCGGTCTGGCCGACCGGGCAGCTCGACGCGCTCGCACAGTTGCAGGCCGCCGGCTGCGTCCCAGGCACCGAGGCCGACGCTGAACGGATTCCACCCGCTGTCGCCGCCCACGCAATCGCGACCTACACGCACCCCGGCGACCTCGTTCTGGATCCCGACTGCGGCACGGGCACCGTCCTGACCGAAGCACTGCGCGCGGGACGACACGCACTCGGACTCACCACGAACAACCGATGGTGGACGGTTGCTCGGGCCAACCTCACCGCCGCCAAGTCCGCAGGCGCCTGGCGCGACGGCTCCGTTCTCGATGCCCGACCGAAGGTCCTCGCGACCGCCCGCGCTGTCGGCCTGACTGGCCGAGTCGGACTCGTCCTGACCGCCCTTCGCACCACCTCGAACAACCCGAACAGTCCGGACCACGACCCGGTCGAGTCCGCCGCCCAGCTCGCCACCACACTGCGCTGCTGTGAACCACTGTTGCGCGCTGGCGGGCACGTCGTTGTCATCGCGCAGCCTCACCGGCGCTCGGACGGTTCACTCGTAGACCTGACTACCCAGCTCATCGCGGCAGGCACTGCAGCGGGGCTGACACCGGTCCACCGGTGCGTCGCACTGACCGCGGAGTTGCGTGGCGACCGCCTGATCACGCGGGCCTCGCTCGTGGAGCGTCGCGCAGCTCGCGCCACCGTCTCGCCGGCCTTGCTCGCGGCTCACCACGAAGTGCTCGTCTTCCAGCTCGCCCACGATGCCGAACTCGCTGCAGCGAATGCGATCGATACATCTCCTGTCGCCGACGACGGAAGCGGCTTCCGAGTGACGCAACCGTCGTGTCCGGAAGAACAGCGTCAGGAGGCAACCCATGCTTGTTGAGCTGGAGCGCCTGACTGCTGGACTGTCACGGACGTGGACGGGTTTTCTCCGTGATTGGGACCGGACCCTCAGAGCGGGCAACTATCCGGAGACCACTCGGTACAACTACCTCCTGGCTGCGTCCCAGCTTGCCTCTTACCTGTCTGGAACTTGCACTGAGTCTGATGTGGCCGACGCAGCCGACGACCCAACCGCTGCACGCAGGGAACATGTCGAGGCCTTCCAGGCATGGATGATCGAAACGCGGTCGGCCGCTACCGCCTTGAACAAGCACAAAGGACTCCAGCAGTTCTTCAAGTGGCTGGTGCAGGACGAAGAGGAGATGGATCACTCGCCGATGGAGCGGGTGAAGCAGCCGAAGACGCAGAAGAAGTTGATCCCCGTGATCCGTGACTACGAGACGAAGCGGGTGCTCGACACGTGCAAGGGGAAGGAGTTCATCCAGCTCCGGGATGAGGCGATCATCCGGCTCTACTACAACACCGGCGCGCGGCTGTCCGAAGTCGGCCGTCTTGGGCTCGACGATGTTGACTTGAACTTGGACTCGATCCACTTCTGCGGCAAAGGCAGTAAGGAACGTCGTGTGCGGTTTGGGCCGAAGACAGCTCGCGCGATCAGCCGGTATCTGAGGGCGCGTGAGCGCCACCTCGGTGCCGATCTCCCTGCGCTGTGGTTGGCGGAGCGGGGCCGACGACCACTCGCGCCGAACGGAATCAAGATCATGCTCAGGCGCCGCGGCCTTGCTGCCGGCCTCTCGGGAGTGCACGCGCACCGGTGGCGTCACAACTACGCCCACGAGTGGAAGAAAGCCGGTGGTGACACCGGTGACCTGATGTTGCTGCTCGGTTGGACATCAGAGGACATGCCCCGTCACTACGGCGCCAGCGCTGCTGCCGAGCGAGCGCAGGACACACAGCTGCGACTTGGGATCGGTGAGAATGTCTGACGCCCCGAAGAAGCCGGTCCCACGTGGCCTCACCGCTGAGCAACGAAGCTTCCGAGCACGGATTGCTGCACACGCGTCCTGGGCGAAGACGTCTGATCGGAGGGCCCGTACGTCGCGAGCAACAGAAGGCTTTCTCGAGCGGCTTGAGCAGGAGATCGATCCAGACAACGAACTTCCTCCTGAGGTGCGCCGCACGATGGCTGTTCATGCGCGGACCGCCCACATGCTGAAGCTGGCGCGACGGTCGGCGGCTGCGCGCCGCCGGCGGAAATAGTTGGCGTTGATCCGCCAAGATGAGCGTATGACGAAGTACGCCTTCGACGAGGAACGCCAGGCTCTGATCGCGGCCTGGGAGACCGGTGACGGCTACCTCGCACGCACGGTCGCGGTGTTGCCGGCGTCCGTCGATCAGGACGGCGCGCTGCGGCTTGCAGCGAGTCTGACGACGATGTCGCGCATGGCGTGGTGGACGTAGACCCATCCAGCGAGCGGTGCGGAGAGCGTCGAGCCGAACACCGAGGGATGGCGTCGGCAGGGCGAGCGGGCGGCGTTCGCTGAAGTCCTCGACCACGTGAGAAAGCCCTACCTTCCGGACGACCAGGGCTACCTCGTGCAGTCATACGTTCGGGTGGAAGAAGCCGCGCATCGTGTTGGACGGGCAGCGCACGCGATCGCCGATCAGGACCTCACCGATGCAGTTGTCGCTGATGTCCAGCAGGAGCTGGCTGCGGTGGAGCAAGCCGAGCTGGGCGACTTTTCGGGCCGTGCTCGGCAAGCGGTTCAGCTCAGTCGCGCTGATACTTCACCGCTTCAGGTGAACGCCGCCCATGACTTCCTGCACGCCCACCCGTTGTGGTCGAGCAAACTCTTCGAGGAGGTCGACCCGACGGCGGCAGCGGTGGCTGCGGCGCACTGGTTGCAGGCGGCGGCCGAGATCGCCGGCGAGGCGTCGGGCGTCAGCCCTGCAAGCGTCGTCATGGAGGCCGACAACATCGAGGCGCTCGCCGTCGAGACGCCGACCTTGGTCCTCGAGCGACTGATCGCCGGCGAGAGCCCGCGGCGCGTTGTTGTCGATTTGGTCGCCGGAGCGATGATCGCTGCCGAGGGCAAGTTGCCGGATCCGGATGGCCTGGTGGACGCGATCAAGGAGGCGAGGGCGCAAGCCGAGCAGTACGGACCGGGCGACGAGGAGCTTCTTGCAGGGCTGATGCCGCGCGTCACACCTCTTGACCCGGCCCGTCCCGCGCAAGACCTCCTCGAAGACCTACTGGACGGAATCCGCGGGTGCTGGTTGCTGTACCGGTCGCACGCTGAACTCGGCGACGACGTGGACCTCGACGACGAAGATGCCGATGAAGAGATCGACGAGGAGTTCTTCGCGGCGGTTCGAGCGGAGGCCGAAGCCAAGCGTGAACGACTCCTATAAGGACTGGACGTGAAATCTGATCCCGGTGTGACAACCGACGGCATTGAACCAGCAGAGGAACTTCCTCTCGAACCGGTGTACCCGTTCAACGAACCGGGCCAAGAGATTCGGTTGCACGAGGGACGCCTCGCAGCGACTGCGGGCGGCGACGTCAACGGCGTCATCTGGATGAGCTGCGGCTCTCAGTTCGATGTTCGGTGGAAAGTCGACGAAGACGTGCCCTCGTCGTGGATGTTCGACGTGCTCGGAACCGACGTGATCACCTTCGCGCTGTCACGACCTGGAGGGAACGTCGAGGTCACCGGTCGAGTGCGCACTACCTGTGACGGCAGCTTCGACGGTTCGACGCTCGTGAGTGCTGATTCACTGGTCAGCCATGTTGTCGTGCACTGGATGAACCTGCCCGACGTGCACGGCAGGCACGGCCGCTTGCGGTTCAACATCGGTGAGTGGGAGCTGGTTCTGGCCCCACGGCCAGACCACAAACAGGTGTGGGAAGCACTCGGTTTTGACCCGCGCATCGCGATGACGCACGTGATGTCGATTGCCCGCCGAGACGGCAAACCGTTTGCCACAGACGCGGTGCAAGCAGTGCTGCGTGCGTTGCACTTCGGCACCTCGTTCGCGTTCGGCCGCTGGATCCCGCCTGCACTTCCGGTCGGCTTCTCGAACTCTGGTGTCGCCGTTTGGGAGCAATGGGGACCGTTGTTCTGCGACCCAGGCCGCAACGGCTCGTTGGCGTGGCTGTACAGCGAACGCGCGGACGATCTGCAGAAGCTTCTCGCCCGCGCATTGGAGGCGTTCTCCGACCCTCAGCGGGAAGACATCGCTCGTCACCTGCTGTCGCGAGCCGTTGAGGCCAACCACAGTGGGAGGGTTGAACAGCGGATCTTGACGGCGTTCACAGCACTTGAGTGGCTGTGCTGGGAGGAGCTGAAGGTCAGCGGGAAGATGAGCGGCAATTCCTACAACAGATTGTCCACCGCAGCCAGACTCGAGAGGCTGTTGGCCGATGCGTGTGTGCCGATTGACGTTGACCCCAGTATGCAGTCGGTGCTGGCTGCCTTCGCGAGTGCCAAATCCGAGACAGGAACGCCTGCGAGCGGTCCCCAGGTCGTGACTTGGGTAAGGCACCAACTAGTTCACGCCAAATCTCCGTACGAAGACGTCTACAAGATAAAGGGCCTGCTCACGGAGGCATGGCTCCTCACTCGCCACTACCTTGTCCTGCTGTTGCTCAAGTGGCTGGGATACGACGGCCTGCACCAGGCCATCCTGGGCCCTAACGGCACTGCGGGCGATGACGAGCCGGTGCCGTGGTCTGTGCGAGCGAAGCCTGGCATCTGATCGTTGTATCAAGACGAAACGAGTTGGCGATGGTGTCCACATGGTGACGCCTGTGGAGTTCGCGACAAAGGCATCGCGGTGGGTCCGACTCCGTCATGCCGGTGACGGTGACGATCCGCCGTTCACCATGGATCCGAACGGGTTTCTGGTCGAGCCCGACGTTCAGGACGGAGGTTGGCGCAGGCCCGCTGATGCAGCCGAGTGCGGTGGCTGGGTACTGCTGGGCGATCCCGGCGCCGGCAAGACCACAGCGTTTGAAGACCTGATCCCGGAACCGGATCGCGAGGCCCCGCCGTTGCCGGGAGAACCTGGCACGCTTTGGCTGACCGGCGACGAGCTTGACAGCCGCGAAGCGGTGAACGAGTGCCTAGGTGTCTACTTCGATGCGCTTCCTTCGAAGTCGGGCGGCGGCAGCTCAGTGCCTGGTCAGCTGCTCGTGGTGATCGACCAGCTGGACGAGTCTCGCTTCTTGGGCCAACTGGCCAGGTGGCTTGCTCGGAAGCTGAAGAGCCGAGACACGCGCGGACTCCGCATTTGGATTGCCTGCCGCACTGCTGATTACCAGGAAGCGATCACCGAGGTCCTCGTCCGCGAACTCGGTTCATGCACCGTGGGTGACTTGGCGCCGCTGACTGGGAGAGATGTAGCCGAGCTGATTGCGACCATCGACGTGGATGGTGGCGCGTTCCTGGATTCGGTGATGAGGAACGGTGCCGGCGCACTGGCCTCGCTGCCACTCACACTGAAGGTGTTGTTGAACGCTTTCAGACTGGATCCTGATTCGTTACAAGGAGCACCGCTGCTGTGGCTCGAACGCGGCGTCACGCTGCTGGCTGACGAGCATGCACCTGATCGAGTCTCAACGCGGCCTGTCCACTCGACGCCACAGCAGCGGGTTGCCATCGCGGCAAGGATCGCGGCGCATCTGATGCTCAGCGGTCGCCGCTCAGTGCACAGGACTTTCATCGGTGCAGACGTGGCCGACCAGGCGATCCCCATGGGACAGGTCGTCGGCGACAACGAAGTGGCGGGGGCCGGCGAGTTCGCGGTTACCAAAGACTTCGTTGAGGAGACACTGGACACTGCAGTCTTCACACGCACTGGGCCGGGCAAGGTGGCATTCGCACACTCATCGTTCGCGGCGTTCCTAGCGGCGCGGCATTTGGCAGCGCGGCTCACGGCACCGATTCCAACTCCTCCCAGGCAGCTTGAGGATGCGCTGCTCGTGAGCGCCGCAGACGAGGACACGGCGGCCATTCCAGAACACCTGCGGGAGACGGTGGCATGGCTGCTCGCTCATGCACCAGCAGAAGCCCGCTGGCTTGCGCTTGCAGACCCCGAAGGTCTGGCGGCCCACTCTGCGGTCATAACCTCGCCGAATATCAGAGCTGACATCGTGAGCGGACTTCTAGCTCGAGCGGATCGAATCGAGCTGGCGGATCGCTCATGGCAACGCGCACGCTGGCGACTGGAACATCCGGACCTCTGCAACCAGCTGAGCGAGGTGCTGAGCTACTCAGACGGTCCGCCGAGCAATGACTGGGAGTCGTTTGCACGTGTGCGACTTGCTGTTCGGTTGGCTTCGGAGTCGGGAGCGCCGGAGCTCGCAGAGCCGTTGCTGCGGGTCGCTGAAAGTAGCGGGTGGCCGGTGCACGTAAGGCAGAGTGCGGCGAAGGCAGCCCTGGCAGTAGACGCCGGCCCTGCGACCGTGGGTCGCCTGCGCGATCTACTGCACGGCTTGGCTCCAGGAGCCGGCGGCGATCCCTCAGACATCCACGAGGTCGATCGCGGGCCGGACAGCGCCTCCGAACTCATAGGCACGCTCCTGGGACTTCTATGGCCGGAACACCTGAACTTCACTGACGCTGCACGGCACATCGACCCTGGAGCAGGCATCAGCGGCTTCGTCGGGGTGTACTACTTCGAGGTTCACAAGTTTCCACGGTCCGTTCCCGACGATGCACTCCACGAGCTGGTCGCATTTTCCGAGCAAGCGCTCCTCGGCGACGGGCTGCTCCTCGCAAAGCGCGACCCGGACGTGGCGTACGAAGACATGGATGAAGAGGAACTAGCGGAGCTAGTACCACACCGCAACAAGGGGCACCTCACCCATGAGCGCGTACGTCGCCTGCGCGACTTCATCGCCGATGTTGCGGAACGAGTGCTCCAGTCGCCGCAGGCGGTGGACCTGATCGACAGAACCGCCAGGATGGTTCTCTGCTTCCTCAACAGTGCCGACCGAATGCCTTTGCCCTCCGCGGTTGACCTGATCGACGTCGTGTCAGGCGAGGAACCCGCTGCGGTCCGCGATCTGCGACACGCCTTCGTCGAGGCGATGCTCAAAGCTAGCGAAAGTCTAGATGCATCGGACAGTCCTTACTGGACATATCTGATCGTCAACCGCTGGGGGCGACTTCGTTACGACGCCGACCGTCTTGCGCCGCAAGGAACTCAGCGGGGTAGGCGACGCACACTGCTCGACCGTGTAGACGCAGAGTGGGCTTCGCTTCGAAGTGAGCATCATCGTGCCTCTGGTGAGACACGTCTAGCCGATACTCTTGCTCGCATCGCGGAGGAACTCGCCAAATCGGTTGATGAACCGGCTGAGCAGCCGTCAGTCGAAGTATGGAAGGACGCAGAGCTCTTCGCCGCCCAGCAACGGGAACGCCTGGACAAGGCGGCTGACGGAGATGCGATCGCGTTCATCAACCTGGTGCACTATCTGCAGGTGAACCCAGAGACCGGGGACTACGACCTCACGGGTTCCTGGTGCAGAGCAGAGAGTTCAGGAGCAACGCTATGGCCGGCATCAGAGCTGCGCGCGAAACTCCGAACTGCTGCTACCAGCTTCCTGGTAGCCGAGCGTGACCACCACGAAGTTTGGCTCGGTCTCCGTGGGTCTCGTCGTGCCGAGGCGTGCATGGTCGCCTTCGCGACGGTGCACTCCGACCAGGAGACCAGCGAAGCCCTTGCGGGTGAACAAGGTCTGAACGTTGTGCCGGTGGATCGATGGAAATGTTGGGTGGGTGCGATCTTCGACAATCTCGAGCGGTTCGGCCCGCAAGAGGTCGAACTGGAACGGGAGCTCCTGGCGCGTGTCGAGCAGCACGCTCACGAAGAACTAGGCGCGGCCCTGGCGCAATACGTCCGCACACTGGTTGTCCGTGGCGAACGGGCTCTTCGCTTGCCGGTGTTGCCTGTGACGTTTGCGCCGCTCTTGGCGGAACTTGCCAATGAGGTCGGCGATGCACTGCGTGCGGCTGACGGCGGCGACGCCGAGAACGCAAGCACCGAAGCCGTTGCGATCACGGATGGGCCGGTCGCTCTCACCGGTGAAGCTGTCCTGTCCACCGCTATTACCAGTTGGGCAAGCCTGATGCGGCCACCGCTAGAAGTCGGCTACCCATCAGCCGTCGAGCAGGCACGCAGTGCCATCGCCGCCGTGGAGAGCGAAGGCGATCAGGAACTCGTAAGCAAGATGGCGGCGGCCGCTGGGTACGCGCTGCTGACGTCGGACCCAGCAGCACATTGGCCTATCATCTGCGGCTACGTCGACAATTCGCCAGCGTTCGCCGAAGACCTCGCGTTCCGCTGCGCAGACGACTCGACACACCAACCCATCATCGATGACCTCGCTGAGGAACAGCTTGGCGAGGTGTACCGCTGGCTGAGCACCGTGTGTCCACCTGAGACCGATGTGTTCGAGCGAGCCGCCTTCGTGGGGCGCGAGCACAAAGTGCACGACTGGCGCCGGCACACCATTACCGCCCTCGCCCAAAGAGGAACCAAGGCCAGCGTACTTGTACTCCGGGATCTTGTTCGCGCGTACCCGGAACTCCTCGCCATCCAGGCAGCCCTGCACCAGGCGCGTCGTCGGGATCAGGCAAACAGCGTCGCTGGCCTCGATCCCGATGACATCACCGATCTCCTTAACGATCGAACGCGACGGGTAGTGAACACCGCGGCTCAGCTTGCGAACGTCATCCTTGAAGTGCTGGCTGAGATTCAGAACGATCTGCATACTCACGGCAACCTGCTGTGGGACTGCGAGCGTGTCGAGCGACCTGCTGACGCAAAGCCCAACAGCCGCCGCCCCTTGGCTTGGCGTCCCAAACCGGAAGGCGCACTCGGTGCCTACCTCACGCATGAACTCAGGCAGCGGCTGGAACGTCGCCGTGTGGTGGTCAACCGTGAGGTCGTGATCCGGCCAACCGATGAAGGCGACTCTGGCGAGCGGCCGGACATCAAGCTCGATGTTGTAGGCGATGCGAAGGATGCCGGGGGCGCACCTCCTGTGACAGTGCCCGTCGAGATCAAAGGAGCTTGGCACGAGGACGTGCTGGACGCGCAGTCGGAACAACTTGAGCAGCAGTACCTAAATATCCTCAACACCACTGATGGCGTCTACGTGGTGGGCTGGTATCCAATCGCCCAATGGAACGTCTACTCCAGGGAAGACTCACGTAAATCCGCCGCGAGTCGACACGTTTCGGCTGAAGAACTCCAGGCGTATCTGCTGCGGCAGGCTGAGGAGATCGCTGAGAGCACCCATCACCGCACCCATCCGTACGTCCTCACCGTCGAGCGGGCAGTCTCTGCGGACGACAGGGCCATGCGAGCGCCGCGTGCAACCCGGCGGTCGAGGGGGACGTGATCGATTGGTGCTGACGGATGATCGACAAGGCGGGAATCTAAGACCCCTTTACTCGGCCAGTTACACTTGGAGACGACCTGGAAGAACAGGCCGGAGCACGACGCTCAGTCGTTCCACGACTGGGGGTCAAGGGGTCGCAGGTTCAAATCCTGTCGTCCCGACGGGTCGAAAATGCCCGCCGGATCTGGGAAGAAAATCCAGGTCAGGCGGGCTTTTTCATGTCCTCAATATGATCACTGCATGATCGTTAGCGGCATGATCAACAGTGAGTGAGGCACTCTTCGTGAGCTCTGCCGTTGGTTCTGGAGTACCTCTCCGGTAACCATCGGCACGATGCCCAGGTCTCCTACCTTGGAAAACACAGTTGCTCCAGATCAACCTGTCCGGATAGGCGGCCGCAAGGACCGTACGACCGCAGCTGGCGGACCGTGGAGCGATCCGCAAGCCAGTGGGGCCGTTGTAGGTGCGCTTGACGAGCGCCTGGATCGAGGGTCAACAGAATTGTCAGGGGTCGCGTTTATCGTCCTGAGAAGAACGGCACTGTCAGTGGATCGGCGAGATCGGGGCCTGGTCGAGTTGCGGACAGAAGCCACGCACGTGCTCGCAGGACGAGGTGCAATGTGGATCTGAACAAGGCCTTCACCCAGCTTCCAGAAGACGGTCGATGCGGACATCGAGCAGGTGAAGGTGGCGCGTGAGCGGCGCGACATCTTCAAGGGTGCCCTCAAGAGTGAGCCAGGCGTCCTTGAGGTGTTCGGTTCTGGCTCGCTGGCACGCAGTACCCATCTGAAGCCGGTGCACGACGTCGACCTCATCGTTGTGTTGCTCGATCCGCCGGCGCAGTTCGATCGCCAGCTCCAGCCGCGCCCTCGCCGCGATGTGCTCGATGAGCAGCAGTGGCCTCGATGTTCCGCTCGGATCGGAATTCAGCGTCTCAAGTGCGCGAAAGACATCGACGTAGGTCATTTGTTCGCGCAGTCGGGGCGCTGCGGGACCGGCGATGGCGTCGTAAATGTCGGCGATGTCGTCGGCCACCACGACGCCCTGCAGCAACGTGAACAGCCTCTTGGTTTCCTCGGCCAGCGGGACTTCGAGCGCGGTCATGTCGGCGACGATTGCCCGCGACGCCGCGGTCGGCTTGGAGCCCTGTTCGATCCGCTCGAGTGCACGCAGCAGCTCGAACGGTAATTGCTCCTGCAGTTCGTCACACATCATCCGGGCAACAACAGAGTGCTGCCCTCCGCTCTCTCCTCGGTTCACACCATGCCAGCTCTTCCGGATCGAGGTCCGTGTTCGGAGTATGGCAGCGATCGACCGACACCGGGGTGTCGGTTTACCCCGATTGTGCATTACAGACCGCAGTCGATTTCAGGGGTTTTCCTCCGTAAGTGCGTGCATGGCTTCCTCCGAACGGCGCACCGGAATGGACTCGCCCTCCAGTTCCCGCAGCACGCGGAGCAGGTCGCGGAGGCCGTCGTCGTAGTTCAGGCAAGTGCGCACTAGTTCGACTACGTGCAGGCGGGCACGCCGGTGGTGTGGCACCGCCTGCGCGATCTCCGGCCGCATCCGTGACAGCACCAGCCTGCGGCTCGTCTCGTCGCGTACGGACGGCACCGTCAGAAGGGCGTCGACCACTGCCCCGAACGTGTCGTCGAACTGCTGGGGGGCGAGATTCGAGTGACTGATGAACACACGGGGATTGAGGGCACTTATCCGTCGATGTTCAGCCACGTTGCGCCTACGCTCAAGATTCGTCCCGTTGAGCTTTGTTGTCTGGTCGATCTTGCCGAGCCGGCGCAGCGCGATCGCGTACCAGCGCGACATCTCCAGTGTGTGCAGGTTCGTCTCGCCGAGGTTCTCCCGCCAGATCGAGATGCAGTGCTCGGCGAAGTCGAGGGCGCCGCCGTAGTCACCGCTGGCGAGCAGGTAGCGGACGAGGTTGATCATCAGCTCGCGCACCCACTTGTCGCCGCAGTCGACGGCCCTCGACATGGTGGCGTGGGGCAGCAGTTCGGCGTAGCGCGGCCAGTTGTCCGCGCTGTCGGGGTCGCCGGGGTCGCCGTTGACGAGCAGTACGTGCACGGCGTGCCGCATGGTGTCCTGCTCGTCGGTGTCCAAGCGGTTCTTCAGCACTGTCTGGACGAGCCGGTGCAGCTGCAGCGTGTTGTTCCTGTGGTCGATCTTGGCGAGGCTGTAGCGGCTGATCTCGCGGACGGCGCGGTTGAGTTTGATCGGGTCGGCGAAGGCCTTCGCGAGCGCGTCGGGCACGGGCGTGCCGCGCGCACCGCTGAACAGCTTGCGGGAGATGGGTTCCGGCCCGAAGAAGGCGCAGACCTGCAAGAGCTGCAGCGCCGCGCGGTGCTCGTTCTTCAACCGGTTCAGCGGGACGTTCCACGCCGCCGCCACCGGCAGCTGGTAGTCGCTCGACGTACCGGCTTCCAGCAGCTCCGTGCGTTTCTGTTCGAGCAGGTCCAGATATTCCGAGATCTGCATGCCGGTCTGGGCCCGCCAGGCGGCGGCCTGCTCGATCGCGAGGGGCAGGTCGCCCAGTGCCTCGGCCAGCCGGTCGGCCTCATCATCGGTCAGCGCACCGCTGCGGCGATACAGCAGCTGTTTACTCTCGGTACGGGTGAACAGGTCGACCTCGACCGGCCGGGCGATGCTGGCCCACTCGGAGTTGCGTGAGGTAACCACCACGTGTCCGGTGCCGGCGGGGAAGAACTGACGAACGGTCTCCGGGCGATCCGCGTTGTCGAAGACGAGAATCCAGCGGGAGTGGGGTTCCTCGCCGCGCCGCAACGCATTCAGTACTGCGGGAATCGCGGTGTCCGCGGTCGCCGCCGTGGGCAGGCCCATCTTCTTCGCCAGCTCGACCAGGCTGGACGTGATCTGCGCCGGGTGCTCGGCGGAGATCCACCAGACGATGTCGTACTCCGACGCGTGCTGGTAGATGTACTCGACGACCGTCTGCGACTTGCCCACGCCGCCCATGCCGTGCAGTGCCGTGGGAAGAACCGCAGTCGCACGAGGTCCCTGTAGTCGCTGACGAAGCTCGTCCAGCAACGGCTTCCTGCCTACAAAATCGGGATTCCGCAGCGGAACCGGCCCCCACACCTGGGGTTTGTTCACCCCGATGTGGTGTTGCTCCTCCGATGGAGACATTCCTTGAGCTGGCACGGCATCTTCCTCGTTAAGCGAGCGGGACGTCTGTCGACGAGACCACGCTCCGGGTCGGTCACGTGGGTGTTGAAATCCCTCTGTTCCTGGCAAATCGATCCAGATCAGTCGGAACTGGAGAAGTCTAGAGGTGGCAAGACGCATTGCTCGCCTGCCGTAAGGGCCGGAGAGTGCGCGGAACACGGCCCCTGCATCCGATGTACGGAGGTTTTCGGCGTTCGGCACAGGATCGGCGGTGTCGTCCGGCGCGTTGGTGACCCGAGTCGGATCGGGTGTCGATCCATTGGCGGGTAGGTGTTTTCAGCAATCTGGAGAGCACGAGCTCGGCGAGAGCGGAGAGATTCGTGTCCGGCAGCATGATCCGCTGGACGAGTTTGATGAGCGGCAGGCTCAACGGAGTCGCCGCGAGCGGACCGGCGAGGTGGAAGGCCTGCACCGAGGCCTGTGTCCGGAAGCGCATCACCCGTGTGCGGGCCGTCAGTTGCTCGGCGGGCTCTTCCGGAGTGCTGACCACGGGCACGGGAACCGGCGCAGGGTCGCCGACGTCGAGTGCGAGATCCGGCTCGACCATGTGTACTCGCAGGAACCGGACGTTGCGGAACGCTCCCTGGCGCCGCAGGAGCGTCAGGAGGTCCTGCACGGTCTGCTGCCAGATCTCCATCGACGGTGCGGCGTCGGCGACGAGCACGACGTCGAACCGCCGCCAGGGCGCTGGCCGCCATTCGGGCAGCCACAGGCCTTCCTGGGCCGCGCGGACCGCCGTCGCCTCTTCGTCGAGCACAGTGCGCCAGGGTGACGGAGCTGGCCGCGTGAACGGTCGAAGCGCGGTCGCGATCCGGCGGGGTTCCGACAGCGCGGGCACCGTCGGCCAGGCGAGAGCTGCTTCACCGCTCGTCGTCGCGCCGCCGCCGACCGGGATGGGCTGCACCCTGGCCGGTCCCGGTGTCCAGTTCTCCTCGCCCGCGGCGGTGGAGGCCTCGGACTGGGTGGTGGCGGCGTCGCGTTGCTCCTGAGCAGGCGTGCTCGTCTCGGCGGGACTGTCCTGCTCGGGTGCCTCCTGCCCTGGTTCGTCGTGATTCGTCGCGGCGGGAGCCACCGGCTCTTCGACCGGCGGCGGCGAGGGCGACGTCGAGGGTGCCGCCGGATCCGGACGGTGCAGCTGCCGGGCGAGCCAGAGCCGGTCCCGCACCTCGCGGTAGGTTAGGTCCGACGTGCACAGCGGCCGGTCAGGTCCGTTGGCAGGAACGAACTGTTGCAGCACAACAGCGCCAAAGCCGGCCGACGTGTCGACCGGGGTCCTTTCGTCTCTCGGCGGCCGGCTCATTCCACCTCCGACGACAGCGGGTGCCAGATCGCGGTCAGCAGTTTGTTCCAGTCCTGGTCTGGCTGGTACGAGCCGGATGTCGCGAGCCGCGCCGCCAGGTGACCGGCGTTGAGCAGCTGGTCCGAGGCGAGTCCGCCTAACTGCGCGCTGCGTTGCAGGAAGTCGGCGATGAGCCTCGGCGAGATCGACGTCCTCGGTCTCGCCGAGGTGCGCGGCGACCATCCCGCCGAGCTGGTCGAAGTCCGGTGCCTCGAAGTGAAGTCTCAGGCAGCGCCGCAGGAACGCGGGCGGGAACTCGCGCTCACCGTTGCTGGTGATGATCACGATCGGGAACTGTCGGCATCGCACGGCACCGTTGCGCACCACCGCCGAACCTCCGCGATCAGCGGTGAACACCGGGGGATCGGCCTGTTTGCGGGCCAGCCTGACGAGCCCCAGGATGTCGTACTCGCCCTCCTCGAAGACGTTGAGCAGATCGTTGGGCAGATCAATGTCGCCCTTGTCCAGCTCGTCGATCAACAGCACCCGTGGCAGGTCGCACGGCAGCAGCGCGGTACCCAGCGGGCCGAGGTGGACGTAGTCGCCGACACCGGACTCACCTTCACCGGCGTCCAGGTTCGCCGCGGCCTGCACACGTCCGATGGCGTCGTAGAGATACAGACCGTCCTTCAACACCGTGCGACTCGTGATGGGCCAACGCAATGTCGGCCCCAGTCCAAGCTCCCGGGAGATCAGGTAGGCGAGTGACGACTTCCTCGTGCCCGGATCTCCGGTGACCAGCAAGGGCCTGCGCAGATAGATCGCCGCGTTGACCATCAGGACCTCGAGCGGCTGCGGCTTGCGTGGCGTCCTGGGCAACGCCCCGATCCGCCGGTGCACCTCGGCCCGTCGTCGGCCGGACGCCTCGCCACGCCGGTACCGGTGAACCTGCGCCACGGCGGCGGCTCCGGCGGTCGGTGACTCGGCGGCATCCCCAGTGCCGCGGTACACCTGCCATCCGGTCGGATCAGAACTCATACCTGGTCACCGAGACCCCTTCTGGCGCTGCCGGCGGTATCGGCATCACCACTCTCGCCGGATCGTCGAACACAACGGTCAGCTTTCCGCAGACGTGCTCAGCCGCCATGCCTTCCTCGAATGCGGTGGCACGTGCCAACCGGACCCTTTCCAGCAGATGGTAGGGATCGTCATCGTCGTGCAGCAGTCGCTCGACCGCCGCGACGAACTCGGCCGAGTCGCATTTCTCCCGGTGCCACACCATGAGCGGGACTCCGGCGCGCAGACCGACCGCGACCTCGTCCCGCCCCGATTTCGCCACCTGGGGAGGCTCGCTCAGCACGAGCGAGACCAGCTTCGGCTTGCGTTCGAATTTCGACATGAGTTCGCGCAGCCGTCCTCCGCACGCGGAACGGCTCCAGCACGCGGAGTCGCGCTGGATCGCTCGGCTGACCTTGAGATTTGTCGTCAACTCTTCCCACCGGGCGTGCCACGACCTGTGCCACTTGCGCTTCGTCATCCGGTCGAGGCTGCGCACCACCATCGGATATCGGCACCCGATCGGTTCCGGAATCAACGTGTCGGTCTCCCACGGCCACTGGTCGACGTCGAGCGAGATGATCTCACTCGGCAGGACCATCTCGATGTGGATGTCGGGGCGGTACTGGCGATGTCCGGGATGAGCCTGATGTCCGCGGACAGGCACATCAGCGACGTCACGGTTGTCGAAGACGTGGTGCTGTATCCGACCGTGGGCATGCGTTTGGCAAAGGCGTTGCACGACGTCAGCTGCGCGACACCGATCTGGAGGGGAGATGGCGGTGCTGCACACGGTCGCCGCTGCGGCGGCCGTCCGAAGTGGACTGAACTGCGTGATCACCGTGCTGGTCGAGCACGGAGCCGTCACGTTGCCGACCGGGGCATGTGCGGAAGAACTGGCGGCGTGGTTGCGCGCGTTGATCCCGCTCGCCAAAGGGCACGGCCGTGTTCGCCGCATCGTCCTCGAACGCGTTCGGCGCGATCGCCATGTCATCCAAGGTGACGGCGACCCAGCTCGTCGAGGTGCTGGTGCACGAGGTCCAGCACTCCAAGCTCCACGCACTCGTGGACGTCGTCGATCGGACCACGAGGGACACCGGCTCGGTCTACGCACCGTGGCGTGGCGACCCGCGCGGGCTCATCGGCCTGTTGCACAGGATCTACGCGTTCACCGCCGTGGTCGAGTTCTGGCACCTCCAGCGCGATCTCGTCCCGCCCAGCGAGGTCCGCTCGTGCCTGGCTCTCCTTCGCGCTGCACCGCAGCCGGGCGCGTGCTGTCGTCGACTCGTTGCGCGGCGACACGAGGCTCACAGATCTCGGACGTCCGTTCGTGGCAGCCGCCTCGGTGCGGTTGTCCGTGTTGCGAGGCGGCAGCGGTCCAGGACGATCTGGCCGAGACCGTCGCCGACCTGCTGGCCGAGCACCGCGGGTGTGGCGGATGCCGGACAGCAGGACCTGCTACCGGCGACCTGGGCGGTCGCCGGCGGCCAGGCGATGTTCGGCATGGGCGTGGCACAGCGGTTGCTGGCCCTGGTCAAGGCGGCGCGTCCAGGTGGCGGTGTCTTCCCGGAGCTGACCGCCAGAGAGCACGAGGTCCTCGAACTGATGGCCCGCGGACAGAGCAACGCCGAGATCGCCCGCCGACTGGTGGTGTCGGAGGAGACCGTGCGCAACAACGTGTCGACCATCCTCACCAAGTTGCACGCCACCCACCGCGCGCAGGCGGTCGGGCGGGCCCGCGACGCCGGGATGGGCTCGCCGAATCCCACGTGAGGTCGGGGCGCAGCACCGTGTCGGGGCGGATCGCCAGCCGGAACCGGTGAAGGGCCCTGATCGGCAGTCGGTGTAACAGCGCCGCGAGGAATGCGCGGTCACTGGGGGAGAAGCGCGGCCGAATCTGCCCAGCTGGCGTTCCAGGACGGTGATCTGGTGCCGCAGCGCCAGAATCTCCACGTCCTTGTCCCGATCGCTAATTAGGCAGTGCAAGGGCCAGCTGGCACCCGAAGCATTGTCCTACTTGGACTCTTCCCGTGAGAAGTACCTGAAAGCGCTGGCAGCGGCCAAGGTTTCGGCGGTGCTCGACGCGGATGTTCGAGCGAAGTACGGCACCGGTCGCATCCACACATGCAGGCTGAAGCTGGGCGATCTCAACGAGGCAGCACCGGCAATCCCGCTAGGGCTCATACCGGCTTCGGCCAGCACGTGCCGCAGCGGACCGTCCTGTTGATCTGGTTCCTCTTCCCCGGATAACAGGAACGGAAAGCGCTGAAACGGATCCTCTGGCCGAACCTGATCGGCCGAGGGTGAGCGTTACCAGCGGCGGAAGTCCGTGGGTTGTTCCCGCGGCTTCAGCTGATGGCGACCGCGCCTAACTTCCGGGTCTGCGTTCTCGATGCCTGCTGACTGGCTACGCTCCGCTGGTGAAGCGACTTCTCGTGGTAGCCGTGTGCCTGTTCGGAGCCGCGTGTGGCACCTCGGTACCGACCACCACCTCCACTCCGTCTTCGACGTCGCAGGTCGTCGACGACTCCCAGGCCGTCGGTGCCACCTTCGAGACCTTCACGAAGGCCGTGCGAGCCAAAGATGGTGCCACCGCCGTATCGGTGCTGTCGAGCAGCACCTTCAGCGTCTACGACGAAATCAGGAAAGTCGCGCTCACCGGCACCGAGCAGCAGGTCGCCGCCCTGGTTCCGAGCGGCCGGATCCTCGCGTACACGATGCGCGGCGACATGAACCCCGCCCTGCTGCGCACCGCGTCTCCGAGCGAGCTGGTGAAGGCTGTCATCGACCAGGGCTTGGTCAGCGAGGACAGCATCAGCGCCATCACACTGGGCGACCTGACGATCAACGATGGCAAGGCATTGGCCAAGGTGCGCGCGGCCCGCGCACAGACAACGGTGTTCCTCAGCTTCCTGCGTGAGGACGGCGAGTGGAAGTTCAATCTGCCGTCGCTGTTTGATTTCACCGACGCCACGCTGGGTGCGATCGCCAAGCAGAAGAACCTGACGCATGCCCAGATGATCGATGAAGTGCTGCTCACGAAATACGGTCAAGCGAAGGCTGCCGAAGTCCGCAAGCCGATCGGCGCTTGACTTCACGCCCAGGCGTGACTACCTGGGCATGACCTACCAGGACTGGATCCTGCGGGATCGAACTTCCTTGACAGGCGAGAGCCCGGCGATGGGAACGCGTCGCCGGGATGCGGTCACCACAGCCGCACCGGGTCCTTCCACAGCTCCTGCACCACGTGACGCAGGCCCACCTTGTGCCGCACGCATGCGACACAGGACTTCTGCAGGCCGTCTGGCACCTTCACCGTCACACTCCTCTGTCTGATGTATCGCCGTGCGCTCGGTCTCACCCGTTCGGCCTCATTGTCATTTGCTATCTGAGCAGGCAGACTCCTCGGCCGAGGGTGGGGTTCGCGTGTTGTCGGGGGACATGCGCGGATAGCGGGGGGCTTTTCTTGACACGCGTCGGGGTGACGCAGGGCTTGTTCCTGCGCGCGTTCTTGTCGTTGACAGTCGTATCAACGTTCACAGTTGTGCCGGCCAGTGCGGCCGAGCCGGAATGCGTTGACGCGCAGCCAACTGTGGCGGCGGCGGTTGAGATGGCGGCGCGCTGCGATCGCCGGGTGGAGATCAGCGATCGGCGTTCGGAGAACTCGCAGACGTTCGCCAAGCCGGATGGTGGTTACACGACTGAGAGTTCGGTGGAGCCGCGCTGGTCACGCCAGCCTGACGGTTCCTGGACGACGATCGACGTGGAGCTGGTGTCTGCCGGCACCACGGTGACTCCGAAGGCTGCGGCGCTGCCGCTGGTGTTCTCCGGTGGTGGTGAGGGTCCGGCGGCGGTGCTGCGCGATGGGGATCGTGAGTTGTCGATCACGTGGCCGTTCGGTGCGTTGCCGACGCCGACGCTGGCCGGTCCGAGTGCGACGTACGCCGAGGTGCTGCCGGGTGTCGATCTGCGGCTGACGGCGTCCGCTCGTGGTTTCTCCGAGTTGCTGATCGTGAAGAACCGGACGGCGGCTCAGAACTCCAAGCTGGCCAAGGTGAACTTCGGGTTCGCCACGAAGAACGTGACGGCGGCGTCCAACGGCGCGGGTGGTCTTGACGCCAAGGATGCGCAGGGCAACGTCATCTTCGCGTCGCCGACGCCGTTGATGTGGGAGTCCGCCGCGACGGTGCCGATGAAGGCGGCGGCTGATCCGAGGCCGCCGCGTCAGGTCACGATGCCTGTCTCGGTCGCCAACGGCGAGCTGACCGTCACGCCGGATGCGGCGATGATGGCTGACACGTCGACCCAGTTCCCGCTGTACATCGACCCGTCGTGGACGGGGCGCATCTACAACGGTCAGTGGGTGCTGGTCACGAACAAGACGAACATGGCCAATCAGGGTTTCTGGCAGGGCGGGTTTCTGCAGGAGGCCGACATGAAGGGCGCTGTCGGCACCGGTCTCATCTGCGACTTCCCCGGTTCGACTGGCGGGTGTGCGTCCGGCACGACCTACAACGTCCGGTCGTACTTCAAGATGGACACCAGCGGTGTCAAGGGAAAGCGGATCAACGGGGCGTCGTTCCGGATCCAGCAGATGTGGGCGTCGCACTGCAACAACGGTGGTTCCAACGCGACAGCCCGTTGGACCAATGACATCGACGGTTCGACGACGTGGAACAACCAGCCGGGCTGGATGGGCAACGAGTGGGCGGCGTCAGTCCCCGCGAACCACAAGTACACCAACGAGCACAACTGCTCCGGCACCGGCGATGTCGAGTTCGACATAAGGGGAGTCGTCCAGGCCGCGGCCGACAGCAACCGCGATGCCATCACTCTCGTGCTGCATGTCGGCAACGAGGGCGACACAGGCCAGTGGAAGCGTTTCAACGCCGTCACGCCGGTACTGGCGATCGACTACAACTCGCCGCCGGACGCGCCGGACAGTCTGACGTCCGACCTCAAGCCCTGCACCCTCACCTCGTTCGTCCCCACTGTGACGCCGACGCTGCGCGCTCGCGTCAACGACAAGGACGGCGATCCGTCACTGCAGGCCCGCTTTGAATGGGCACGGGTCCGCGAGAACGGCAGCTACACGCCAGTCGCCGAGGTGCGCGACACCTATCCGTGGGGCAGCAACACCACAGCCCAGACCACGATCCCGAAGCCGCCGAACCTGGACGACGGCGTGCTCGATCGTTCGGAAACCCTTGTCGCGACCGGGGATTGGGACAACGACGGCCACCCGGACGTGCTGGCCCGCGACACCGCCGGGTTCCTCTACCTGTTCCCCGGCAACGGAAGGATTCTGCGCGCTCGGGTGCTGATCGGTGAAGGCTGGAACGGCTTCACCATCGCCGGCGTCGCGGACTGGGACAACGACGGCAAGAAGGACATCCTCGCCCGGAACGACTCGACCGGTGAACTGTACGTCTATCCCGGTGAAGGCACCCGCGCCGTGTCGACCCAGCAGCCTGTCAGGATCGGCTTCGGTTTCGGCGGCTACCTCCTGGCGGGCCTGGCCGACTTTGACAAGGACGGCAAACAGGACCTGATCGCCAGGGACGGCAACGGCGAGCTGTGGCTGTACCCCGGCGAGGGCAAGCGGGCGCAGTCCACCCAGGAGCGTGCTCGCATCGGTGTTGGCTTCGGCCCGTACACCTTCTACGGCATCATCGACCGCACCGGTGACGGCGCTCCGGACATCATCGCCGAGTACGACAACCGCGTGTGGCTGTACCCAGGCAGCGGCAAGCGCTCGCCCTACACCGGCAGCCCAGGCCGCCACGAGATCGGTGTCGGCTGGTCCGGCGCCCGCGCCCTGATGACCCCGGACTTCAACGGGGACGGCGCCCCCGACATCGTCGCGCACCTGCCGGGCTGGACGAGCTGGCAGCTCTACCCCGGCGTAGTCGGCACCGGCTACGGCGGACAACAATGGCCGATGGCAGGCGTCGGCCTCACCGACGGCGGCAAGTACGTCTTCCGCGTCACCGCAGGCGACTGGCAGGTGTGGGGCCCGTCGTCAGGATGGTGCGGATTCAGCGTAGACACCACCCCACCCGACGCACCAACTCTCACCTCGTCGGTGTACAAGACCTCGGGCTGCGCCCCGGACGGTTGCGGATCCCTCGGCGTTGCGGACACGTTCACGTTCTCCAGCACCTCGACCGATGTCGTGAAGTATCGCTGGGGTTTCACGAACCCGCCGTCGACGACGGTGCGCGCCGGTGAGTCTGTGCGGTGGACGCCTCCGTCGTCCGGTTTGAAGAAGCTCTTCGTCGAGGCGGTTGATCACGCCGGATTGTCGAAGCGCAGCACGTTTGAGTTCACTGTGGCGGGGGCGAAGCCTGCCGAGGCGTATTGGTTCGGTGGTGATGATCCAGCATTCGACGCCACCGGTAACGGCCATGACCTCGCGCTGTCTGGTCTTGACACGGCTCGTGCTGGCCGAGCCGCTGGTGGTCAGGGCTCGGTGGGTTTTGATGGCAGCGTGGCCGACGGTGCGGTAACGGCGAAGGTGCTTGACACCGATAAGGATTTCTCGGTCTCCGCGTGGGTTCGGCTCACCGATGACGTGGTGAATCGCACGGTGGTGAGTCAGCAGGGCGCGACGACGTCCGCGTTCCGGCTCGGGTACGACGCTACAGCGCACAAGTGGGTGTTCGCGCTGGCTGCGAACGACGCCGTAAATGCCGCGCAGAACGTGGCTACGTCTGATGCTCTGGCTGTCGCGGGTGTGTGGACTCATCTGACTGGGACACGAGACAACCTCAGCGGAGAGGTTCGGTTGTACGTCGATGGCGCGCTGCAGCGCACGACCGCAGCAGTGACGAAGGGGCTCAACGCCGATGGACAGTTGTGGATCGGCAAAGCGTTGCGCAACTCCGCCGCGGCCGACGCGTGGCACGGTGACCTGGCAGAGATGCGCGTGTGGAACCGGACGATCACACCGCAAGAGGTCATGTCCATGGCCGACGCCACCGAGGCGAGCGGTGTAGGGGAGTGGCAGTTCAACGAGGAGACCGGTTCGACCGCTCGTGACACCTCGCAGTACGGCCGCCATCTCGCGCTCAACCTCGCCGGTGGCGCCAAATGGGGAGCGGCCGTGGAGGGCGCTAGTGGTCTGGAGCTCAACGGCACCAACGGTTCCGCGAGCACGAGCGAGCCTGTGCTGAACACCGACCAGTCATTCTCGGTAGATGTGTGGGCCAAGCTCAACGGCACCGGCACCGCCCGGGCCGTCGTCGTTCAGCGTGGACCGTCCGGAGTGGACTCCTTCACTTTGAGGTACGACGGCTCCCAGTGGAGCGCCGAGATGCCGAACGCGGCGGTGAACCCGTCGACGTGGTGGCGGGCCAAGAGCGATGCTGTGGCGAACAAGTGGACGCACCTCGTGGCCACTTACGACGCCAGCGCCCGCATCCTCAAACTGACAGTCGGTTACCAAGACAGTCCGGACATGCTGAAGAGCACAGTCACCGGCGTCGTCGGCTGGAACTCCACCGGTGTGCTGTCGGTTGGCCGCAGCAGCGCCGGCGAGTACTTCAACGGCAACATCGACGAACTGAAGGCGTTCCAGGGAGTGCTGGCTCCCAAGGCACTCGACCGGACACCCCGGGCCGGATCCTCGGTTTCCGGCGATGCTCGTGACGAGCTCATCTCAGTGGACGCGAATGGGGCTGTTCGCGCGTTCCTCAACGTCAACGACACCGTTCCCTACCCGCATGACCCGCAGGTGATCGGTTCGGGCTGGGCGTCCGAGCGCACCTGGTTCGCCGACATCGACGGTGACGGCAGGTCCGAGATCATCGGGGTCGACCCGGACGGCACAATCAGAGCGTTCAAGAACGTCAACGGCATGAACGGGTTCCCGTTCGGTGCTGCCACCGTCATCGGCTCGGCGCCCGGCGGGACCACCCGCATTCGCTTCGCCGACATCGACGGTGACGGCCGCTCGGACCGCGTAGCGATCGACGAGGACGGCAGGGTTCGGGTGTACCGCAACCTGTTCGGCATGAACGAGCGTGGCCAGTCGACTGCGTTCGCGACCACGCCGGTCATCGTCAAGGTCACCACCGACACCCCGGACCGCATTCGGTTCGCGGACATCGACGGTGATGGCAAAGCCGAGTTCATCACGGTGAATGCCGATAAGACCGTGTCGGCGTTCCGCAACCTCAGCGGCCTCGGTTACGGCTCCTACGACATCTCGCAGGAGATCGGGTCGGACTGGACGCCGGATCGCACGTGGTTTGCCGACATCAACGGCGATGGCAAAGCCGAGATCATCGCTGTTCGCTTGGACGGAACTGTGTGGTCGTGGGCCAACACCAACGGACTCACCGGATTCCCGTACACGGAGTCCAAGCAGGTGGGCTCCGGCTGGTTCGAGCCTGCCCGTGTCTTCTTCAGCTGACCAGTCCACCCTGCCCAGAACTGGAGTTGTGTCATGCCCACAGCCCGATCCAAGCGTGGACTGGTCGTCGCACTCGCCGCATCGCTCGCGTCGACTGTGCTCACCGCTTCGCCCACACCCGCGGCGCCGTACCGGCCGCCCGCACCGCAGAAGGAACGCGTGATCGCCGGTGAGAAAGCCGGCCTGCGCAAGAACGAGGACGTTCGAACTGGCACAGCTTTCACCGGCAGTGCGCCGGTCTGGCCGAAGGCATCCGTCGCCGAGATCGATCTCGGGGCGGTGGCAGCGAACAAGAGCGCGAGGGTCGGAGACACCCTGGTGTCGGTGGCTGCCGCCGACGGCGCGCAGGCAAGTGTGGCCAGGGGCAAGCCGAAGATCAGGATCGAGACGTTCGACCGGGAGAAGGCCCGTGCGTCGGGTGTTGACGGCCTTCTGTTCAATGTCTCGGGTGGGTCCGCGAAGGTCGAAGTGAACTACTCGTCCTTCCGCTGGGCCTACGGTGGCGACTGGGCTTCCCGGCTGAGACTGGTCGAGTTACCTGAATGCGCCCTTCGCACACCGGACAAGCCGGAGTGCGCCGCGAAGGCTGTTCCGTCGCGTAATGACCTGGCCAAGGGCACAGTTACCGCTACCGAGGCGAGCTCGTTAAACGGTTCGCTCATGGCTCTGGCCGCAGGTACCTCCAGCGGATCGGGCAGCTTCAAGGCGACCAGCCTTTCCTCGTCGGCCACGTGGTCGGCCGGCTCGAACACCGGTGCGTTCACCTGGAATTACCCGCTGCGGATGCCGCCGTCGCTGGGAGGCCCGACGCCGTTGCTGGCGCTGGAGTACTCGTCGGCGAGTGTCGACGGTCGGATGGCGGCCTCGAACAATCAGCCGTCGTGGATTGGTGAGGGCTTCGAGCTTGGCGCGAACTTCATCGAACGCAAGTACGTCAGCTGTGCCGACGACATGGCCAACGGCGCACGCAACACCACCGAGACCGGCGACCTGTGCTGGCGCAACGAGAACGCCACCCTGTCAATGGAGGGCCACGCGGGGGAGCTGATCAAGGAACCTGCGCCGTCGAAGCGATGGCGCCTACGCAATGACGACGGCACCCGCGTCGAGTTCCGCGACGGGGCCGAGGGCGTCGACAATGGCGCGCGTAACGGCGCGCACTGGATCGTCACAACTCCTGACGGCGCTCAACGCTGGTTCGGGCGCAGCCGCCAGTCCGTGCTCAACGTTCAGGTCGCGGGCAATCACGCCGGTGAACCGTGCGAGGCGGCCGCGTTCAAGGACTCGTTCTGTTCGCAGCCATACCGCTGGAACCTCGAGTATGTCGTTGACCTGCACGGCAACACCATGAGCTACAGCTACGACAAGGAGACCAACAAGTACGCCCGCAACAACACCACGACCGATCCCGTCGAGTACGACAGGGCGTCAGTGCTGCGGCAGATCGACTACGGTACCCGCAGCGACCGGTCCGAAACCGCGCCGATGCAGGTCGTGTTCGAGCCGGCAGACCGCTGCCTGGCTGACTGTGGCACGAAGGACGCCGTGCACTGGCCGGACGTGCCGTGGGACCGTGCGTGCGATGCAAGTCCTTGCCTCACCGGCTCCCCGACGTTCTGGTCGACCAAACGACTCGCCTCAGTGACCACGAAGGTCGGTGGCAACCCGGTTGAGAAGTGGACACTAGGTCACTCGTTCCCCGACCCCGGCGATGGCACACGGGCAGGTCTGTGGCTGGACAAGATCTCGCGCGTCGGTCTGGTCGGCCAGCAGACCGCCGTGCCGGACATCCGGTTCCAGGGCGAACAGCGCAGCAACCGCGTCGACACCCATTCTGATCAGCACGCGGCGATGAAGTGGTGGCGTCTCAAGACCATCTACACCGAGACCGGCGGCCAGATCGACATCACGTACTCCGGCGCGGACTGCCTGCCAGGTGCGCGGATGCCTGATGAGAAAGCGTTGCAGAACAACACTCTGCGCTGCTATCCGGTCCGCTGGAAGCCAGAAGGCAACAAGGACTCGATCTGGGACTACTTCCACAAGTACGTCGTGAACAGCGTGACCGAGTCCGACCTCACCGGAGGCTCGACGCGCGTGGTCACCAGCTACGAGTACGTCGGCAACGCGGCGTGGCACTACACCGACGACGACGGCCTGATCAAGGCCGAGGACAAGACGTGGTCGGTGTGGCGCGGATATGGGACCGTCAAGACGCGCAAGGGTGAGTCCGGCGAGCAAACGCTGACCGAGAAGCGCTACTTCCGCGGCATGCACGGCGACAAGCTTCCGTCCGGCACCCGCACTGTGCCAATGCCGGCCATCGCCGTGGGCAACATCCCCGAGACGAACGACGAGGATGCCTTCGCGGGAACGGTGCGCGAAGAGATCGTCTACAACGGACCAACCGGTGCTGAGGTCTCCGCAACCGTCACCGTGCCCTGGCAGTCGGAACCGACGGCAAGTCGCACGATCGGTGACGTCACCACCTACGCTCGCTACACCTCGACCGCGAGCAAGCATTCACGCATCGCGCTCGACAGTGGACGCGGATTCCGCACAACCAGTGTGGTAACCGAATTCGACCAGACCTACGGAACTGAGACGCAAACAGAGGATCGTGGCGACGACGCAGTAGCTGGCGACGAGAAGTGCAGGTTGACCGACTACGCGCGCAACACGTCGGCCTGGCTGATCGGCACGGTCTCGCGCAAACGCGAGTTTCTCGTCAACTGCGCGAAAGCGAAGGCCGGAGTGGGCCTGCAGGACGCGCACATCGCAGGAGACACCAGGACTTACTACGACGGCCAGGGCCACGGCGTCGCTCCGACCAAGAGCGACGTCACCAGGACCGAGAGCCTCAAGTCGTACGTCAACGGCGCAGCGGCTCACCTTGCCGAGACAGTGACCGAGTACGACGTCTACGGCCGGGTCACCAAGTTGACTGACCCCAGGGAAACGACGACCACGGCGTACACCCCCGCCGCTGGTGGGCCGGTCACGGAGACAGCCACGACCAACGCGTTGGGCTGGGTCACGAAGACGGTCCAGCAGCCGGCGTGGGGCACGCCTTCGTCCACCGTCGATGAGAATCAGCGAAAGACGTTGATCGAGTACGACGGCCTCGGCCGTACCACGGCGGTGTGGAAACCTCGCCTCAGCAACGACGGACGGCCTGCTGACAAGAAGTTTTCCTACCTGGAGCGAACGAACGGGCCTGCTGTTGTCGCGACGAGCGTCTGGATCGGTGGCCAATATGTCACGTCGCGCGAGCTGTTCGACGGATTGCTCCGGCCACGTCAGACACAGCGGCCCGACGCGACCGGAGACACGTCAAAGACGGTAGTCGCGGACACCTACTACGACTCGGCAGGCCGCGCAGTACGGTCAAACAACGCCTACGTGGCGAACGCGATGTCCGGTCCTGAGCTGTTCGTGCCGACGGATGCGGTTCCATCGGCGACGTTGACGACCTTTGACGGTGCCGGCCGCGAGATCGCCCAGGTGTTCAAGAAGCTGGTTCCGGTGGGCAGCCCTGGTGGTGAGGAGTTGTTCCGCACGACTACCTACCACGCGGGTGACCGTACAGACGTGACCCCACCGGCTGGCGGCGTCGTGACATCGACGCTGGTCGACGTACTCGGTCGCAAGTCCGAGCTTCGCCAGTACCACTCGGGTGTCGTCGCCGGCAGCGCGACAGGGTTCGACGCGACCAAGTACTCCTACGACCTCAAGGGTCAGCTGACCGAGGTCACTCACCCGTCAGGCAAGAAATGGCAGTACGCCTACGACGTACGTGGCAGACAGGTTCGCGCTGTCGACCCGGACAAGGGCGTGACCGAGTCGACGTACGACGACGCGGACCAGCTCGTGTCCACAAAGGATGGACGAGGCAAGAGTCTCGCCTACACATACGACGCGCTGCGACGAAAGACGAGCACGCGAGACGACTCGGCCACGCGCCCGGTGCGCGCGGAGTGGTTCTACGACGTGCTCGCCGACGGCACCAGGATCAATGGTGCGCTGGTGAAGTCGGTGAGGCATGGCGAACTCGGTGCCTACATCAAGGAACACACCGGCATGAGGCTGGACCAGCAGCCCACAGCAACCACCATCACGATCCCGGCGAACGAGACCGGCCTCGCCGGCACCTACAACTACGGCTACACCTACAACCCCGACGACCTGCCCTCCTCAACTGAAATCGCAGCGACCGGCGATCTCAAGAAGGAGACCCTGTTCTACGGCTACGACACGTTGGGGCAACCGACGACGCAGAAGACCGGCTACAGCACCCAGCTGAAGACCGACCTCATCACCAGCACCAGCTACACACCGTTCGGTGAGCTGCAGACCTACCAAATGCGCAACAGCACAAGCGGCACGGTTGATGTTCTGCGCGATTACGACGAGCACACCCGTCGGCTCAGCCAGATCCACACATCGAAGCAGACTGGGCCTTCGGATGTCGCCAACGTGCTGTACGGCTACGACTCCGCCGGCAACATCACCCGCGTAGCAGATTCGGTCAGCTCGGACACACAGTGTTTCGGGACCGACCACCTGCGGCGCTTGATCGAGGCGTGGACCCCGACCTCCGGCAACTGCAGAGAACCGCGTTCTGTCGAGGCGCTAGGCGGCCCGTCGAAGTACTGGCACACCTACAGCTACAACGTCGCAGGCGACCGCACCAAGCTGATCGAACACGGCACGAGCGCCGGCGATCGCACGACCCAGTACTTTCCGACGGCCGGCAAGCACAGCCTGGCCAGCACCGTAACCGCGGACACAGGGGGAACCAGGAAAGCTTCGTACACCTACGACGAGGTGGGCAACACACTCACCCGTCCGTCCCCAGGCAGCGCCACACAGACGATGACATGGGATCTCGAAGGACGCGTGGCGACCACGGTCGACGAGTCCGGTGCGTCGTCGTACGTTTACGACGCCGACGGTCATCGCTTGATCAAGCGAGACCCGACTGGACGAACGCTGTATCTGCCAGGCCAGGAGCTCCGCTACACGGCATCGTCCGGCGCGAAGACGTGTACCCGCTACTACACGCACGCGGGTCAGCCCATCGGCACGCGCACGTCGACCGGCATCACGTGGATGTCAGCGGACCAACAGGGCACGACGCAGATCACCATCAACGCTCTCAGCCAGAAGGTCAGCACCCGGCGCACCCTGCCGTTCGGCGAGGTCCGCGGCGGTACGGGTACCTGGCCTGCCTTCATGGACAAGGGACTCGTCGGCGGCACAGTCGACAACACCGGCCTCACACACATCGGTGCCCGAGAATACGACCCTGCGATCGGCCGGTTCATTTCCGTCGACCCGATCATGGACACGACCGATCCACAGCAGTGGAATGGCTACGCCTACGCCAACAACAGCCCCGTCACCTTCAGTGACCCAACCGGCCTGCTCGCGATGGGCTGCATGGACGACGGCCCCTGCGGCAGCCAAGGAGTACGAGAGTCGTACACCCCGGCCGCACCGACTGAGGCTTCCGACGCCCCCGGCGGCGAATCGCCCCGGCAAAAGTTCACGAGGGAAAACTCGCCCAGAACAAACGATTCAAACCAACTTATCTCGATTTGGTCCTCGCGGTACATGAGCGCCCTCTATGGCTGGCAGTTCTGGGACAACGGGATGGGTGATGGCGAGTACGCGTGCTTCGGGCGCATGGCTTGCCAGATGGCGTGGATCCATCTGTCGAAGAACCCTGACGATATCAGTGGTGCGAAGGACATTGCCGCGAATTATTGCCGGGACAACTGGTCGGCCTGCGCGAACTCTCAATTCTGGGAGGAAACTGCTAACGACTTCTTGGGGATGGCTGCAGGCGGTGTGACCGGGGCTGCGGCAGCTGCTTCTCGAATTCGATCTGCCTGTGGTCCGCACAGCTTCACCGGTGATACGCAAGTTTTGATGGCGGATGGCACAACCAAACGAATCGACGAGATCAAGGTGGGTGACCTCGTTCTCGCAGCAGAACCGGAGTCCGCTGAGTCGGGTCCGAGGGAGGTCGTCGCGACGATTGTCGGGGAAGGTGTCAAGCGCCTCGTTGAGATCGAGATTGGTCAAGGCAAGATCATCGCTACGGATCCGCACCCGTTCTGGCTGCCTGACCAGAAGCGCTGGACGGAAGCGAAGGACCTGCACGCCGGGTCTTTGCTGCAAACTCCGACAGGCTCCTGGGTTCAGGTGACTGCAATCAAGAAGCGGATTGCAGTCCAACGCGTGTACAACCTGACCATCGATGGCATCCATACCTACCATGTAGGTGCGAGTGTCACCGCGGTACTGGTCCACAACTGTCCTACACCTGCTATCCGGATTTCTCCGGCTGCATCGGACTGGGCCACGAAGGGTGCGCACATGCATGTCGGAAGTGCAGAGGTTCGAGTTTTTCCAACAGACAAGGGTGGAGTGGGTTTTGAGGGTCTTCGTATGAGAAATGGAATGGCCAGCGCGCGTGACGTGGAGGCCGCGAGAACCGCCATTATGGCTAGGCCTGATCTGAGAGCGGACCTGATTAGCAAGGCACGATCTGCCATGGCAGATATGAACGGTCACAATTGGGGGAACTCGCTGAATAGGGCATCGGAGATGAATTACCTCATCAAGGCATTGGAGAAGATCGGATGAAGGCCCTAAAGTTCCTCGTAGGAGTAATCGCGACAGAAACTGTTGCGGGTGTAGGTCTGGGTGTCTCGTCTGAACGGATCCGCGACACTCTTGGTGAGCAGTACGTTGCTGACCGGAGAAAAAAGTCTTTGCGCTTGGATTATGGACTTCTTGAATTCGGGTTGTATGCGGACGTATGTGAAACTATTTCAATACAGGTTCACCGGCTTTTTGGCGGAACGCAAGGTCTGGTTCCGGAGGTATTGGAAGACGCTTTTAGCGGGTTCTCGCGGAGTATTAGATTCGAATCTCTTTGCAATGAAGTTGAAAGGACTGAAATATACACATTGGCGGAGGTTGTAAAGCAGCAGGGATATCGATGTTATCGCGTCGGAAACTCCTCTGTTATTATTTACGTTGTTGATGAAGTTGCGTCGGATAGTGATCATTTCTCGCGCGGCGATGTTTGGTCGGTCGTTATCTCGCGGCGTGGCTGACGAAGTTCGCATTTGGGGAATGGTAAATCGGGGCCGCGGGAGGCAACTGATCGACGTGTATTCCTCGGGTGATGGTTTGTGGCTGCGTGAAGCTATGACGGTGACTGGACTTCCTCTGTCGGACCGGTCGAGTTGCCCGAGGGTGCATTGCGGATACCGGAATCCCTGAGTTGTGCGGGCGAACTTGTTCGTCGCGCAGCGGCACGGCCAGTGGGACGTTGACCACCGACGAGGTCAGTTCCACGTCGCCGAGCTAATGGCACTGGCCGGACACCTCCGCAGCTCCGGTAGCTAAGGCCACCACCACCGCCGGCACGTCGGCCAAGTGGTCGGCGGGCTCGAGCACTGGTGCATTCACATAGAGTTACCCACTGCGGATGCCGTCGTCGCTGGGTGTCGAGACGCCGGCATCGGCGTACTCGTCGGTGAGTGTTGACGGGCGAATGGCGGCGTCGAACAACCAGGGTCAGCAGCGGTCACGGCGATCGCTGGCAGGTACATGCAGGGTAGTTTCTTGAAGTGGCTGTAGAGCATTTGGTCGCTGAACACCACGCTTCGGTCGGACCTTGACTGCGCGCTAGAACATCTGGTCCGCTGCCTGTCACCTCGAAGCCTGAAGAATTTGAATGGAAGATGCCCAGTTGTGTACTGCCTGGCGGTGTAGTCATCGATGACGCGTTGTCGGCCAAGTCGCTCGCGTCGGTACCTGCCAAGGCCGATATGGCGATGGACTTCCTGTGGTGGCAGTCTGAGGATCAGAGACTCAAGTTCTCGCTGGCTCCGAGGAGGAGTGGATCTTCGGGTCTGTGAACGACCGCGGTTAACTTGCTAG
>NZ_JAXAVW010000116.1:0-314 GCF_033949945.1 Lentzea miocenica | reverse complement strand
CTTCGACCCGGTGCTGGGCGCCCGCCCGCTGCGCCGGACGATCCAGCGCGAGATCGAGGACACCCTGTCGGAGAAGATCCTGTTCGGCGAGATCCAGCCGGGCCAGATCATCATCACCGACGTCGAGGGCTGGGACGGCGAGTCGGACCAGCACGACAAGGCGAAGTTCGTGTTCCGCGGCGAGGCCAAGCCGAACCGCGTGCCGGACGCCCCGCCCGTCGACCTCGCAGCGCCCGCGGCCATCGAGCCGCAGGACGCTCCGGCGAACGAGACCGAGTGAGTTAGCTCCGGTGTGAGACGGCCCCCAGGCTTCC
>NZ_JAXAVW010000115.1:0-373 GCF_033949945.1 Lentzea miocenica | reverse complement strand
GATCGTCGCCGCTCTCGACTGGCTCGACGCACGCGCAGGCTGGGATCCCGGCACAGCTCGCCGCGAGGTAGCCGCACGCCTGGCAGCGCTCGACCTGCACGCCCTCCAGGACCGCGGAGTTCTCCGCGGTCGCGTGAACCAGCGAGATACCGCCAGCGCACTCGCGGAGTACTACGGCACCTCGACCACTGGTCACGGCCGCTACTCCGCGACGTTCGGCACGAACACGGCAGCCTCCACGACCGTGCTGACGCACCCGGACTGGCTGGACCTCGACTGCCCGCTGTTTCCCAAGCACGACAAGCTCAAGCTCGCCGGCGTAACCCCGGCGGACAACATCACGATGGACGAGGCGAGCGCAGACCGCGCCGCG
>NZ_JAXAVW010000114.1:0-373 GCF_033949945.1 Lentzea miocenica | reverse complement strand
TATCGTCGCCGCTCTCGACTGGCTCGACGCACGCGCAGGCTGGGACCCCGGCACAGCTCGCCGCGAAGTAGCCGCACGCCTGGCAGCGCTCGACCTGCACGCCCTCCAGGACCGCGGAGTCCTCCGCGGTCGCGTGAACCAACGAGATACCGCCAGCGCACTCGCGGAGTACTACGGCACCTCGACCACCGGCCACGGCCGCTACTCCGCGACGTTCGGCACGAACACGGCAGCCTCCACAACCGTGCTGACGCACCCGGACTGGCTGGACCTCGACTGCCCGCTGTTCCCCAAGCACGACAAGCTCAAGCTCGCCGGCGTAACCCCGGCGGACAACATCACGATGGACGAGGCGAGCACAGACCGCGCCGCC
>NZ_JAXAVW010000113.1:0-389 GCF_033949945.1 Lentzea miocenica | reverse complement strand
ACCAGTGCATGCCGTAGACGTCATCGGTGCCGTACGCGGCCTTCAGCTCGGCTGCGATCGGGTCCGAGCCGACCGGGATGGCGCTGTCCAGCACCGCCGGGTAGCGGTCCATCCGCGGGTGTTCGGGCGCGTAGGTCGCCGGCTTCGACGCGTTGTACTTGTCGTTGGTCGGCTGGTCGGCCTTGGCCGGGATGATGAACCTCTCCATCGACGCCCAGGCGGACTTGAACGGTGCCCAGTCACCGCTGACGCGGCCGTAGCTCGCTTCCAGCCACAGGTAGTAGCTGAACGCCTCGGAGGTGGTCTGGTGACCGTGGTCCGGTGCCTCGACCATCAGCGTCTCGACCGAGTGATACGGCACCAGCAGGTCGCCGAACTTGCGGAAGTAT
>NZ_JAXAVW010000112.1:0-416 GCF_033949945.1 Lentzea miocenica | reverse complement strand
GCCAGTAGGTGTTGTCGACGTCGATCAGCCAGTGCATGCCGTAGACGTCATCGGTGCCGTACGCGGCCTTCAGCTCCGCCGCGATCGGGTCCGAGCCGACCGGGATGGCGCTATCCAGCACCGCCGGGTAGCGGTCCATCCGCGGGTGTTCGGGCGCGTAGGTCGCCGGCTTCGACGCGTTGTACTTGTCGTTGGTCGGCTGGTCGGCCTTGGCCGGGATGATGAACTTCTCCATCGACGCCCAGGCGGACTTGAACGGTGCCCAGTCCCCGGTGACGCGGCCGTAGCTCGCTTCCAGCCACAGGTAGTAGCTGAACGCCTCGGAGGTGGTCTGGTGACCGTGGTCCGGTGCCTCGACCATCAGCGTCTCGACCGAGTGGTACGGCACCAGCAGGTCGCCGAACTTGCGGAAGTAC
>NZ_JAXAVW010000111.1:0-527 GCF_033949945.1 Lentzea miocenica | reverse complement strand
ACGATGGACTTCCGCACCAACGAGTTCCGCGAACTCAAGGGCGGCGACGAGTTCGAGAAGCACGAACACAACCCGATGATCGGCTACCGCGGCTGCTACCGGTACGTCGACGACCCGATGCTGTTCGCGCTGGAGCTCGAAGCTCTCGCCAGGGTGCGGGAGCAGACGCCGAACCTGCACCTGATGATCCCGTTCGTCCGCACCAAGTGGGAACTCGAAGCCTGCTTGGAGCAGATCGACCGCAGCCCGCTCGGCCGCCACCGCGGCCTGCACCGGTGGGTGATGGCCGAGGTTCCCTCGGTGGCGTACTGGATTCCCGAATACGCGCGGTCCGGCATCGACGGGGTTTCCATCGGCAGCAACGATCTCACCCAGCTGATGCTCGGCGTCGACCGCGACTCCGAGCTGTGCGCGGACCTCTTCGACGAGTCCGACCCCGCCGTGCTCGACATGATCGGCCGCATCGTCGGCGCCGCCCGCGACGCCGGCATCACCTCGTCGCTGTGCGGACAGGCACCGTCCAACAA
>NZ_JAXAVW010000110.1:0-533 GCF_033949945.1 Lentzea miocenica | reverse complement strand
CCGCTCGCCGGGTCCTTGATCTTGTTGTACTGGTCGAGGAACGCCTTGTTGAAGTCCGAAGTGGACGGATCGATCTCCTTGACCGTGACGCTCGCCGGGTTGTGGCCGGGCGCCGAAGCGGTGAACGTGGCCGTCGCGAGCTCGCCGCCGTTGCCGGCCGACGTCACCGTGACCGTCTGCTTCGCGGTGCCGGTGAACGTCAGGGTCGTCGGCGCCGCCGTCAGGTCCGCGCTGCCGGTGCGGGAGAGGGTGACGGTGACGGGCTGACTCGGCGCCGTGGCCAGCGAGACGTCGAACGTGGCCGTCGAGCCCTGCTTGACCGAGAGCGTGCTCGGCGTCGCCAGCACGGCGGGTCCGGCCAGCACCTTGACCATCGCGGGTGCCGATGTCGTGGTGGCGCCGCGGTTGTCGGACGCCCTCGCGGTGATGCGGTGATCACCCGCCGGTGCCGTGGTCCAGCTGCCGCTGAACGGAGCCGAGGTGTCCGTCGCGATCAGCGTGTCACCCGCGTAGAAGTCGACCTTCGCGATCGT